>JBIIIX010000196.1:0-5738 GCA_044234415.1 Cyanobium sp. | reverse complement strand
CTTGCGCCAGTTGCGCCGCCGCTGCGGTGGCCTCACCCCCAGCCAGGAAGCTCGGATCCGCGCCCTGCCGCTGCCTCAGCTGGAGGCATTGGCCGAAGCGTTGCTGGATTTCAAAGGGGCAGACGATCTGGAGGCCTGGCTGGCAACCAGCTAAGGCTCAGTGCAGCCCTTGAGACGGTCAACGCGATCCGCTGCAGCGCTGCTCAACGCAGCACCGCTGGCTGGTCTTCTTGCCGGGGTGCTGGGCTTCTCGCTCCCCGACGCAGCCCAGAGCACCCTTCAGGCCAGCATGGGTTCTCGGCCTGTGATCCGTCTGACCCAACAGCAGCCAGACCCGCTGAACGGCGATCATCAACTCCAGGAGTTGCTGCGTCTTGCTGCTGCCTTGGAGGCCAAGGGAGACACCGCACAGTTTGTGCGCCTATGGCAACAAATCCTGGTCATCCGCGAGAAGCAGCTGGGGCCAGAGCACCTCGACATCGCCACCAGCCTGAACAAGTTGGCATTGCTGTATCGGGCCGAGGGACGCTATGGGGAGGCCGAGCCTCTCTACAGACGGTCCTTAGCGATTCGCGAGAAGCTGCTGGGCCCAGGCCATCCGGATACAGCCACCATCCTGAATAACCTGGGAAGGCTTCTGGAGAGTCAGGGTCGTTTCGGGGAAGCTGAGTTTTATTACAAGCGAACCTTGGCGATCTACGAGAACGTCCTGGGGCCATGGCACGCCTCAACCGCTATCAGCCTCAACAACCTGGCGGCGCTATACGACAGCCAAGGCCGTAAGACTGAGGCCGAACGCCTCTACATACGCTCGATCGCTATCAAGGAACGTGTGCTTGGGCCGGATCACCATTCCACAGCATCCAGTCTGAATAACCTGGCAGCTCTTTATCAGTTACAGGGGCGCTACCGCGAAGCGGAACCTCTCCAGCGGCGGGATCTAGCGATCAGTGAAAAGGTGTTGGGTCCGGAGCACCCCTCCACGGCTACCAGCCTCAATAATCTTGCGCAACTTTATCGCGCCCAAGGCCGTTATGAGGAAGCGGTTGCGATCTCCAGGCGAACCCTCTCGATCCGCGAGAAAGTGCTGGGTTCAGACCATCTCTCTACAGCCCTGAGCCTCAATAATCTGGCAGAGCTGTATCGGATTCAGGGGCGCTACGGAGAAGCGGAACCCCTCTACCAGCGCTCCCTCGCGATTTATGGGAGGCGGCTGGGGCCAGAGCACCCCGACACTGCCGGCAGGCTCAACAACCTGGCGCTGCTGTATTTCGAAATGGCCAAGGCCCCTGCCGCCGAACCGTTGGTGCAGCGCCTGAATCACACCCAGGCCAACTGGCTGCGGCGGGAACTGCCGCTGCAACCCCGCGAGCTGCGCCGCAGTCTGATCGATGAGCAACCGGATGCCTCCGCACTGGCCTTTGCCCTGCATCACCAGAGCCCCACTGCTGCCACTCTGGCGCTGGAGACCCGCCTGAACCGCCAGGGCCTTCTGGCGGAGATCGAGCGGCGACAGGCGTTGCTCAAGGGCAGCAGCCCCGAAACCCGCCAACTGGCGGAGGAGGTGGCGGGCATCGATCGACAGCTGTCCTCCATGTCGCTTTCTCAAGCCCAGCGGGAGCCGCTGCGGCAGCAGCGCCAGCAGCTGGAAGCCCAGCTCTATCGCCTGCTGCCAGCCCTCAAGACTGATCCCGTCACCAATGCCCAGGTGGCAGCCGCTCTCAGGGCTGCCGCCCCCCAGGGGCTGCTGCTGGAGTTCCAGAAGTACGGCCCTTGGAGGAAAGGCGCCAAGGGTCAGGGTGAATGGGGCCCGCCCCGCTATCTCGCCCTGCTGTTGCGGCCCGACGGCACGATTCGCGCGATTGCTTTGGGGGAGGCGGCGCCGATCGATGCGGCGGTGGCTGTGGCGGTGGCCGCCAGCGCCGATTTCAAGCGGCAAGCGGAGGCTCCAGAGCGGTTGGCAGCGGTGAGCCGGCTGGTGCTGGCGCCGCTGCAACGGGAGCTGACCGGGGTGCGGGAGCTGTTCATCTCGCCGGATGGGGAACTCAACCGCCTGCCGTTTGCCGCGTTGCCGGTGGCGGGGCCCAAGGACGGCGGGATTGCCGATGGCCCCATCACGGCCGACAGCAAGACTCTGGGCGATGCGGTGTCGTTGCGGCTGCTCACCACCGGCCGCGACCTGCTGCGGCTCCAGCAACCCGCCAAGGTCGGCGCTGCGCCGGTGCTGATCGCCAACCCGGATTTCAATGCCGCCTCCCGCTCCGCCAAAGGCGGCGCCGCCTCAACTGCTGCGGGGGCTGGGGCCCCGGCTGTGCTCCGCGGCGGCCAGCAACGCTCCCCCGGCGTGAGGGGCCTCACCGCCTGGCAACCGCTGGGGGGCACCGAGCAAGAAGCCCGCCAGCTGGCACCCCTGCTGGGTGGCGGCGCGGTGATCAGCGGACCGGCCGCCACCGCCGCGGTGGTGCTGGCCCAGAAAGCGCCGCGGATTTTGCACATTGCCACCCATGGCTTCTTCCTGGCGGATCAACCCTTTGCAGGAGCCAGCGCTGGCGGCGGTCCTGCCGCCACGGGCGCCCGGGGCATGCCAGCTGCCAGTGGCGGCACCGGAGATGGTTCCGCCGCCACCACCCCCAGCCGGGAAGACCCGCTTCAGCGCAGCGGCCTGGTGTTCGCCGGCGCCAATCAGCCCGATGCCAACCCCAACGACGACGGCTACCTCACGGCAGCGGAGGCCACCGCCATGGATCTGGAGGGCACCGAACTGGTGACTCTCTCGGCCTGTGAAACCGGCCTGGGCGGTGTGCGCAGCGGCGAAGGCGTCTACGGGCTGCAGCGCTCCCTGGCGGTGGCCGGTGCCCGCTCCACCCTGCTCAGCCTCTGGAAGGTGGACGATGGCCTGACGGCCACCTTCATGGAGCGCTATTACAACCGCCTCAAGGCCGGCGAAGGCCGCGCCGATGCCCTGCGCGACACCCAGGTCGAGTTCCGCAACAACAAAAACTCCACCTACAACGACATCCGGGTCTGGGGTGCGTTCCAGCTGAGCGGCGACTGGCGGGCCCTGCCCAAGTGGTGAGCTGCCGGCAGGATGCCCCGTGGCCCGCCCGCCGCCGATGACCGCCAGCGACAAGCTTTTCTTCTGGCTGTTCCAGAACCAGCCCGATCGCATCCTGCAGCTGCTCCCGGATCTACCGGCGGATGCGGGCGGGTATCGCTTTGTGGCCCCGGTGTTCAAGGCATTGGAGCACCGGCCAGATGGCGTGTTCCTCGCGGCCCAGCAGGGCAGCGGTCTCCCGGCGTTGGTGCTGGAGGCCCAGATGCAGGCCGATCCAGAGTTTCTGCTGAGGCTCTATGCCGAATCCGGCCGCTTTCTGCTGCAGGAGAAAACCATCCGCCGCTGGCAGGTGGTGGTGCTCTGCCCGCAGCGATCGATGGCCTTTGGCGATCCGGAGCCGGTAGCGGAATTCCTGGAGCACAGGGTGCGCTGGCTGGAGCTGCAGCCCGCCCTGGCCAACCCCAACGCCCCGCCTCTGCTGCGCACCCTGGCCTTGCTGCTGGAAAAGGAGGAGCGGCTGCCCCTCACCACCGCCCAGATCCGTTCCACCGTGGCCGGTACCAGCTTGGAGAGCCAGATCGCCGATGCCACCGCCGCTATCCTGTTGGCACGCTTCACATCACGACCCATCCCGGAGATCTGCGCCATGGGCGGCATCACCTTGGAGGATTTCACCCAGAGCGTGGCCTACAAGGAGATCTTTGGCCTTGGCGAGCAGCTTGGGCGGGAGCAGGGGCTGGAGAAAGGCTGGGAGCAAGGCCTCAAAACCGGCGAACTGGAAATCACCCTGCGCTTGCTGCAGCGCCGCTGTGACGCCATCACCCCCAGCCAGGAAGCTCGGATCCGCGCCCTGCCGCTGCCTCAGCTGGAGGCCTTGGCCGAGGCGTTGCTGGATTTCCAGGGGGCAGACGATCTGGAGGCCTGGCTGGCAAGCCGCTGAGGCCCAGTGCCGTATTGGAAACGGCCAACGCGATCCGCTGCAGGTTGGTTTAAGGCAGCGCTGCTGTCTGGTCTTTTTGCCGGGATGCTGGGCCTCTCGCCTCCCTATCGCTTTCGGGCTGGCTGCGGCCACCCCGGAAGCCCAGGTCCGCCTATTCGGATCACGCGCCAGGGGCACAGCCCGGAGAGATTCGGATCATTGGCTGGGCGGCCGCGTGCGCGTGCGCGTGTTGGGAGCCCTGTGGCGCGAATACTCCAGCTATCGGCTGCCCAGGCTGATCTTGCGGAGGCCCGGCGCTATCGGCCTGTTTGAGCGGATTGCCGATCTCACCTTCTATGCGGTTCTGATTCGGTATGACGACAGTTTGGAGATCGACTCTGCCGGTAGTTGCTTTGGCCAGGCAATCGCGAACGTCCGCCCCAGGTCTGCCTCCTCAGACTAGTCAATCCTTGGCCCAGGAGCCGGAGCCAGGGCTGCCACCCCGCTGAAGCCGGTCAGGAACCATCGGTGTGCTGCAGGTCTACGGATCAAGACGCACGAACATAGGCAGGCGACAACCCTGGCCCCTCGCCAAGATGGGCCAAAAAAGAACTGGTCATGGCCTTCTCCCGCACCGCCGCTCGTATGGGCTGGCTGCTGATTGGGCCGCTGGCCCTGCAGTCGGCCCTGCCGGCAGCGGCGTTGGAAGCTGCCGGCAAGGGGCTTGACCGTTCAGCTGAAACCTTGCTGGCCCAGGCGCCAGGCCCTGCTGATGCTGCGATCCCGAAGGAGGTGCAGGGGTGGTTTGACGCTGCCAAGGCAGCCGCTGCCAAGGGTGATTCGGCAGAAGCCTTGCGGCTGCAGAAGCAGGTGGTGGCGTGGGTGCAAGCGAATCGCCCGGCCCTTGATTTGTTTCGGGCTTGGGCACACGGCTTCCTGGGGGCCCTTCTCAGCAGAGTGGGGCAGAGACAGGAGGCACTGGCACCAACCGAGGAGGCAGTTCGGATCCTGCGGCAGTTGGAGGGCAGTCAGCCAGAGGCACGGCGGTTTCTTGCTTTGGCCCTGAACGACCTGGGCAACCGCTACAGCGAACTTGGCCGCCTCCAGGAGGCGCTGGCCCCTACGGAAGAATCGGTGAAAATCCGCCGCGAGCTGACGAAGACCAACCCTGCCTTACTGGCCGATCTGGCCGCTTCCCTGAACAACCTGGGCATCTGGTATAGCAATCTGGGCCGCCGCCAAGAGGCGCTGGCCACCACGGAAGAAGCGGTGAAGATCCGCCGCGAGCTGGCGAAGACCAACCCGGCCCTTCAGGGCGATCTGGCCGCTTCCCTGAACAACCTGGGCATCTGGTATAGCAATCTGGGCCGCCGCCAAGAGGCGCTGGCCACCACGGAAGAAGCGGTGAAGATCCGCCGCGAGCTGGCGAAGACCAACCCGGCCCTTCAGGGCGATCTGGCCGCTTCCCTGAACAACCTGGGCGGCCGCTACAGCGAACTGGGTCGCCGCCCGGAGGCGCTTGCCCCCACAGAAGAAGCGGTGAAGATCACCCGCGAGCTGGCGAAGACCAACCCGGCCTTCCTGAACGATCTGGCCCGTTCCCTGAATAGCCTGGGCGTCCACTACAGCAACGTGGGTCGCCGCCAGGAGGCGCTGGCCCCCACAGAAGAAGCCGTGAAGATCCGCCGCGAGCTAGCGAAGACCAACCCTGCCTACCTGGGCGAACTGGCCGCTTCCCTGAACAACCTGGGCGGCCGCTACAGC
>JBIIIX010000195.1:0-5745 GCA_044234415.1 Cyanobium sp. | reverse complement strand
TTCGCGTCCCACAGCCGCACCGTTCCATCGGCCCCGGCGCTCACGATCCGGCCCCCATCGGCGCTGAAGGCCGCCGACCTCACCCATCCCTGGTGGCCCTTGAGGACCATCACCTCCAGCACCTGCGTCACCCCCTCCATCAACGCCTCCTCCACCCCCCGCAGATCTGGATCCGGCCCCAGCCGCATCAGGCTGGAGCGGCTCAGCCCGAGCGCCGTGATCGCCCGCTGCAAGCGCAGGCTGGCCTGGGCCCCGCTGCTGGCGTTGGTTGGCGTGCGCAGCAGCTGCTCGATCCAAACCACCTGCGCCTGCCGCACCGCCACCAGGCCCAGCCCCCCCAGCACCAGCACCAGCAAGGCCGCCAGCGCCAGCCCGCGTGGCCCCAGCTCCGCCAACGCCCCTCGCAGGCGCGTTCCCACCGGCTGGGGCGGCAGCAGGCGGCGCAGGCTCTCGGGCGCGTCGGCCGCCAGCAGCGGGCGGTGTTGCAGGAAGCGCAGAAACAGCTGGTCCCGCAGGGGGCTGCTGGGGTGGGAGCGGCGGCGCAGTTGCTCCAGCAGGGGCGGCAGCAGCCGCGGCAGCCGCTGGCTGAGGTCGGTGGCCACCCGGAGGTCGGGGCTGCCCTGCCGCTGCTGATCCAGGGCGTTGTCCAGCAGCTGGAGCAGGGCCTGGCGCACCGCCGCTTGCTGGGTGTGGTCCAGCTTCAGGATCAACGGCAACCGCAGCCAATCCGGCATGAAGCCGTGGCGCAGCCAGGGCAGCCGCGCCAGTCGCGGCAGCGGGCAGCAGCGCAGCAGCGGTTCGTTGGCGGCGTTGCGCAGCCGCTGGCCCAGGTGGGCGGTGATCGCCCAGTGCAGCTCCGGAAACACGGCGCAGGAGGCCAGCCACAGGAACCCTTCCGGGCCCAGGTGGCCCCGTAACTGCCGCAGCAGCTCTTGCACTAGCTCGGGAGCCGGTGGGGTGCGATCCAGCCAAGGGGCAACGCTGCCGGCCAGCAGCGGCGGTTCCGGCGCCGGCGCCAGGTTGGCGTCTGAAGGCAGGTTGGTGTCTGGAGCCAGTGGCGGGCCCGGTGGCGCGCCCCGCAGCTGGCGGCCCAGCTCCAGCAGCCCCTGCACCGACACCGGCAGCACCGGCAGGTGCTCGGCCAGCTCGGCCTCCAGCGCCCCCCAACGGGCCCTTGGTCGGGGCGTGAGCACCAGCCGCTGGGGCCAGGCCGCCAGCGCCGCGATCCAGGGCTGGGGGGTGCCATCCACCGGGCTGAAAAAGCGGTCGGCCTCGGCCACCAGCACCGCCACGGCGTCGGGATGCAACGCCGCCAGCTGCCGCAGGCTGCGCAGCGGGCCGTGGCCGCTGGGGCCCAAGCCGTAGAGGGGCTCCCGCTGGAAGCACACCCAATCGGCCAGCACCCCCTCCATCCGCAACCGCTCCAGCCAGGCCCGCCAATAGCGGCTCTGCTGATCCGCCAGGCTCTCCTGATCCAGCAAAAACAGATAGCTGAAGCGCTGGCGCCGCTCGCGGTAGCGCAGGTTGAGCCAGCCGCCCTGGCGCAGGCTGGCCGCCACCGTGGCGTTGCCATCCAGCTGGGCCGACGCCCGCCGCTGCCACAGATTCAACGCCCGCCCCACCCGGTGCAGCTCCCTCCTGGGCACCAGCTCGGTTTCGCTCTCCGCAAAGGAGAGGGGCTGCAGCTGCAGGTCGTCCGGCAGCTGCAAACGCAGCAGCACCAACACCTGTTTGGCTTGACGCCACCACCAGAGCTGCACCGCCCCCCGCACCGCCATCAGCCCCAGCAGGGCGCCGAGCAGCGTCAGTAGGGCGAGTTCGCTGGGCAGCAGGAAGAACGCCCGCTCACGGCCGAGCACGAGGGCGGATGAGGCTGGCGGTGGGGATGCCGTGGACGGGCTGGATGGTGCGGCGGGGGCTGAGGGCTGGGCTGCTGGGGTGGCGGGGGCTAGGGGCTGGGCTGGGAGCCGGTACGACAGCTTGGGCGCTGGAGTGGCGGGCCCGGAGCGCACGGACGGTAGGGCGGCGGGCCGCCGCTGCGGTTGCTGGAGCGCCAGCAGGCCCACCGCCAGCAGGGCGGCGCCACCCGCCGCCAGGACCAGGGGCCAGGTGGGCAACCAGCGCAGCAGCCGTCCGCGACGGCGCTCCACCGCCTCCAAGGCCTGTTCCAGCGGCGATGCCGCTGGCGCGGCGGCTGGATCGGCCGCGAGCAGCACCGGCCCCGGCCACCACTCCCGCAGATGGCCGCGGAAGGCCTCCTGTTCGCTGGCGGAGCGGCACAACACCGGCCCCAGAAGCCGCGCCAGGCGCTCGGGATCGTCGAGCGGCACGCCGCGATCGATCAGGGCCAGCAGCAGCTGCTGCAGTCGCAGGGTTTGCGACACACCAACGCGGAAGCCGTCTTGCCGCAAACGCTCCAGCAACCCCTCGAGCTGCTCGGGCCAGCCGCCACTCAGCCGCGCGTCCGCCATTGCGCCAGCACCTCACGGGCAACCTCCCGGTCTTCCGCCCGCTTGATCAGGGCGCTGAGGCTGCGAACCACGGTGTCCAGCTTTGCGCCCTTCAACCCCGTGCTGTCGGCCGCCGGGCCCAGCAACTGCCGCAACGTGAGCAGCCACAACAGCAGCTCGGCGGTGGCGGGATTCTTGCTGAGGCGGCCGGAGTCCCGCAGGGCAAGAAACAGTTTGATCGCCTCCGCCACCAGCGCTGAATCAGCGGCAAACTCCTGCAGCTGGTAGTCCACAATCTTGGCCAACTTCTCTTGGTTAGGGAAGGGAATGTGGTAATACACGCAGCGGCGCAGGAAGGCATCGGGGAGATCGCGTTCCGAGTTGCTGGTGATCACCAGCAGGGGCCGCAGCTCCGGGTTGGCTTGCAGGCGCAAATCGCCCAGTTCGGGGATGCGGAAGTAGAGATCCTCAAACTGCGTGAGCAGGTCATTGGGAAAGTCGCGAGGTGCTTTATCCATCTCATCCAGCAGCACCACAGAGCGACGCGGGCGATCGGACGTCGCCAAGCCATGCAGCAGCAGCGGCAAATCGGCCCGGTCGACGCTGTTGAGGATCGCCTGGCCCAGGGCGTTGATCGTGAGGTACTGGCTGGCGGGGGCTTCTTCGGCGCGACGGCCGCTTTGGATGTCCTGAAAGCGTTTTAACGCGTCGTAGTGATAGAAAAGATCTTGCGCCGTGCTGGTGGATTTCACCTCATACACCAGCGGATCACCCAGGCCGAACTCCCAAGCCAGGGCGTTGGCGAAGCGCGATTTGCCCGTGCCCGGCTCGCCGGTGAGCAGCAGCGGCTGGCCGAGCAGCAAGGCCACATTGCAGGCATCCCGCAAACCTTCATCCGCCAAGTAGCGGGTGGATTGGGTCAGCCGCCGGTAGAGAGGCTGGGGTAACCGGTCCGCCAGCTCCGGAGTGTGGCGGCCATCGCCGTGAAACAGGTCGAACGGGGTGGTCATCGGCTGGTGGGGTATTGGGTGAGCAAGGAATAGAGGTCGTCCGCCAGGGCCTGCATCGGCCGCGGCGCTGGAACCAGCTGCTGAGGATCCAGGGGGTGAAGCCGCTCAATCTGCTGGCGAAGTTCCCGCGGGTCTGCATCACCAAGAAATCTTCTCACCGGCTCACTGTTCAACCAATGCTGCACATCATCATGGCTAACGTCACGAAAGGCCGGCAAGACCACAGCGTCAGGCGCGAGCGTGTTGACGATCCCGTGGATAGCGGCATCAAGCCGCTGGCGGAGCCGGTCAAAAGCCCGGATCGTCCACTTGTACATCCAGTAGCTTGGAAAGAACCAGCGCAGGCTGCTCGGATGAATCTCTGGGCGCTTGGGCTTGTGATAGGTCATCACGATGAAGTGGATCAGCCGTTTGCGGCCGGAGGGCTGGCTCCCCCTGGAGCCCCAATCCTTCCAGAAGCGGCAAACATCCTCCAGCAGGGCCGCGCCACCATCGGCCCAGCGGGTGGGATCCAACGAACTCTGCAAAACAACCGGCTCAGGGCGTGCCGCAATGAAGTCGTCGAGGGTTCGGTTCACAGCGGAGTTCATCAGCAGCCGATTGTCGAAATGCTCCTTCCAGCAGTCCGCCGTCATGGCAGCAAAGCGTGCTGGCTCCGGCAGCTCGCAATAGGTGGGTGCTGGGCTTGCGGGGATCGGCGCCCGCAACAGCAAGGGGGCGGTATGGGCCAAAAAGCGTTCGATATACGTGGAGGGAGCCTGCTCCCGCTCACCATGCAGCATCACCACCAAGGGCAGGGGATCCAGGCTCTGCATCAATCGGCGCAGAGCCGTCGCCAACACATCGTCCTGCACCTGCCGATCTGGTAGGTGGGGCAAAAACAGCGGCACCGGCCGTTTGGCTGCGGCCATCGTGTTGGAGGAGGCGTGAGTTGCACGGCTTGCCTCGCTCTCACGCTCCAATTCCCTCAACGCTTGCCCCAGCAACTCCGCCAAATGATCGGGATTGCGGAAAGGCTTGACGAGGCAATCACTACATGCGGCCCGCTCCCGGAAGGCCAGCTGGCGAGCGCCGAACTCTGGATCTTGCGTTGCTATGTGAGGCAAACGCAGCTCCTGCGAGATTGGATCGGTGAGAAAGATCAAGCGCGGCATCCCCGCCGCCGTGGCCGCCTCGAACTCCTGCTCGGTGTAGGAGATGCTCGGCTGCTCTCGCACCGGCGTGCCGTAGCGCGTGCCGTAAATCCCCACATACACATGGCAACGCCTCACCTCAGCCACATCGTGGTGAGCAGGTGGCGTATCGGTGGCAGGGAAAAACTCCATGCACACGGGCAGATGGCCAGCCTTATTCACGGCATCCTTGGCCGATTGGATGTAAGACTTGCCACTGGGGAAGTCGGCCAGCTCGGACGTGTGCGAGAGGAACACCCTCCAGATGCCAGCAGGCAACGGACGAGCGGCTTGGCTTCCCACGCTCCGCTCAGGTCCTGGCTCTGCCGCAGTAGCGCTCATTCGGAAAGCTGGCGCCCTTAGCTCAGCAGATTCTAGCTCAACAAAGCGTGCGCAGCCATGGCCAGGGCCGCCTAGGCCAGCCACTGGGCTGGGCTGTTTGCCAAGTTTGAGGATCAGCTCAACACGCCGACCCATATCTTCCGTCAGTCGAGCCTCTCCTCGCCCCGATCCAGTCGCTGGATTTTGCCGAGAATCCTCGGCTCAACATGGGAACCATGCCCAGGTTCTGGGGGCAGATGCTCGCTCAACGGCATCAAGGGTGGCCGCCAGCAGAGCTGGCGCCAACGAACTTTTAGGTGGCCAAGGGGGATTTAGTAGCATAGCTCTGAAGGACGCAGTCTCGGACGTCTGGGAGATGACTTGGCCAGGCGTCCAGCATTGCATCAGCAGTTTCGCCGCACTCCGTAGACAGGGGCTCCGAATGGCTATCTTTGGAGTCTAGCATCCTCTCGCGAAGGTCACTAAGGTGGCGATGAGCTTCTTCGTGATGATTGCATTGCGCAATATGGCTGTAGATGCAGGTGCACAGCCAGATCAAGTCCCGGGTCATGTAATCAGGTAGGCTTGGAGGTGCTTTGGAGGCGTCCTCAGAGTTGGCAACGTTCTGTCCGGGCTCGGCTTTCAGGGCCTCTCGAATCTTGCGTGGTATCCCCTCGCTAGTACTTCTCCAGCGTCGCTTGTACTCATCCGGAAGTGTGCCTTGTGATCCAGAGGATGAGCTGGGACCATACTTCTCGATTTTGAGACTATAGAGATAGCCGCCAATCTCTA
>JBIIIX010000194.1:0-5749 GCA_044234415.1 Cyanobium sp. | reverse complement strand
GCACCCGCGTGGCCGGCTCGCGTCGATTCGTCTCGCTGCACGTGCTGGTGCCGGGGGCTTGGAGCGTGCAGCAAGGGCACGACCTGTGTGAACAGCTGGAACAGGAGATCGCCTCCACGCTCACCCGCACCCACGTGTTGACCCACCTTGAGCCGATCGAGGACCCCTCCGCCTGGGATGACCTGAACTTCCGCTGGGAGCAGGGCTGACCAACTGGGCGGTCGTTCCCGGCAGGCTCCCCGACGCGACCAGCGTCGGAGCAAACGAATCATCCGGTTGGGTTGGGTTGGGTTGGCCTCCATCGCCGCCTGGTTTGTCCCGTCCTCTGAACGGGTACTGGCGGCAAGCCCAACAGGGTTGTTCAAGGGTGGGCGGCCAGCCATCCCAGCGCTCAGCCCCGCCGCCAGCGGTTCGGGAAGTAGCGCGGCGAAGGCTCAGAGGACGCCTGATCCGCCGCCGCAGCGGCTGAGGGTTGGGATCGAGGCGCGTCGCTGGCGACCGCTTCGGGCAGCCTCTCGGCAGCCGCCTCCACGGCACTCTCCATCTCACCCCCCGCCCGATCGCCAAGCTCCGCCGGCGGCTGGCCGTGCAGCACAAGCACGTCCTGGCAGCGCCGCAGCAGCTCCTGGCGCAAGGCCGACGGTTGTTCGATGCGGATGCCGGCGCCGAAGCCAAACAACCAGCGGCGCAGGTCCACGTCGTGGGCCAGGGTCCAGGGCGGCAGATCCAGCTCCACCGGGTAGGGATGGCTGTCGTGGGCCGGGTTGGGCTCCAGCACGTGGGGGGCGCGGGGATGGTGCCACCAGCTCTCCCCAGGCAGGGGGCGGCTGAGGCGGGTTTGCTCCAGGGGGTAGCGGCCCAGCCCCTCCCGCAGGAACGCGAAGGCCCAGGGGGCGCAGCTGAACCGCAACGTACGCAGCTGGCTGGCCCGCTGGCGTGGGTTGTTGCTGGTTAACGCCAGCTGGGCCTCCAGGTCCTCGCCGAAGTAGAGGCCGCCGCAGTGATGCAGCAGGCGCTCCAGGCGCCGCACGGCGCCCTGATGCCGTTCCGGCGAGCGGGCCAGCATCGCATCAGCCCGCAACAGCCGCAGGCGATCGAGCCGTTCGCAGAAGATCAGGCCCTGCTCGTGGCCAATCGCGTCGTCCTCCAGCATCAGGTACCAGCCCACGGCGTGAAACACCAGCTGCAGCGGCCAGACCCGCAGCTCTCCCCCCGCCTGGCCGTCGTGGCTGCCGACGGCCTCGAAGCGCCGCAGCAGCACCCGTTGGCGGGCGAAGATCGCCGCCTCGATCCGCTCGGCCTGCCGTGGCGCCGCCAGCGACTCGCTGCGCTCCAGGCCGGTTTCCAGGATGGTGTGGCGGGCATAGCTGCGCAGCGGCGGCGTATCACCCCCATCCAGCCCGGCCCAGCCCAGCCGCTCCCGCAGTTCACCCACCAGGTCCTGGGCGGAGGGATCTCCCAGCCGGCCTGCCGCCTGGCACACCACGGCGAACACCTCCCGCAGCCGCGGCGCCGACAGCACCGCCGTGCCCAGGCTGTAGCCGTGGCGCACATTGTCGCTGCGGGAGCGGAAGCCGTAGGGGGTGAGCACCTTTTCGAGGTCTTTGCGCAGGGTATCGATCTCGCCTGGCAGGTAGCCGCCGGGGATAGCGCTGGTGGCCTGAATCAGGTGGCGGTGCAGCGAGGCGCCGCTGGCCCTGGGATGGTCGAAGGGCTGTTGCAGCACGTGGCGCAGCAACGTCATCACCCGCTGGAACACAGGGCCATCACCCATCGGCGGCAGTCCTCCATGGAGGCCACCGCGGGCGGGCGGGCTGGGCACCGGGATGGCGTTGGCGGGGTTGTGGCGGGTGGGGTTGTGGCGAGAGGTGGACGGCGGGACCTCGGCCAGCTGGATCGGGCCCGGCGCCGCCAGGGCGCTGGTGAAGCCATTGGCTTCCAGCCAGAGCAGATCAGCGCGAATCGCCTCAGCGTCGCCGTAGCAGGCGCCATGCAAGCGGCCCAGGTACACAGCGGCCCGATCCGCCAAAGGGCCCTCCGGTTGGGGCGACACCAACGCCTCCAGCGCCTCCCGCGTGCCGGGATCACGGCCTTCGAGATCCGGATAGGTGGCGAGCAGCCGGATCAAATACAGCAATCGCTCCAGATCCAGCAGGTTGGAGTAGCCATGTCGCCGCAGCTTGCGTTCGCGGTTGGTGGCGGCGCGAATGCGCGGCTCCAGGGCGTTCAGCTCCCGTTCCAGCACGGGCAGCAGCTGGCTGGGATCAGCGGCGAACGTGGGCACCAAAGCGCAGATCGTGGCGAAGCCTTCCGCCCGGCAGGGCCCGAAATGGGGATTGGCAAGGGCTGCCGCCATCTCGCGGATCACCGCCTCCGGCACCTGCCGCTCGCGCCGCAAGTTCCAGCGCAGCGACGCCTCCAGTGGCGTATGCAGCCACCAGCCGATCCACTCCACCGGCCGGGGCAGGGCCAAGGCCTGGGTCAGGGCCAGGCGCCAGGGCCGGCGGGCGTGGGTGGCATCGACGATCACCGGATGCCCAGCCGCCACCGCCTCCAGCAGCTTGTGCTCCAGCAGCGCCTGGATGTCGCCCCAGGGCCCTTGCACGGCCGCGTCTCCAAACGCCTCCTGCCGCAAGCGATCGGTGGACAGCACCAACGCAGCCTCACCGTTGGGGCCGTGGAGCAGTGGCGCCAGCAGACCCGCCACGGTGGTCTTGCCGCTGGCGGGGTGGCCGATCAGAACATGGCAGCGCAACGGGGCGGTGGCCGTGGCCGTGGCGGTGGCCGTGGCGGCGGCCGTGGCGGCGGCGGTGGCGGTGGCGATGGTCATCAGGTGATGGGTCTGCTGGTTGAGCGCTGGTGAGCCAGAAGCGCGGATGCGGGTGCGGATGCGGGTGAAGGGATGCGGGTGAAGGGATGCGGGGCTGCGCCAGAGTCCGCGCTGAGGAGGAAAAAAGGGGGGGGGATGACTTCAGTCTTTCGCACGAGCGAGCTAGCGAGCCAGGTCGATCCAATGGCTTCCAGCGGGGTGAGGCCCTGCCTGACAACGGACGCCTCAAGCCAGCAACACCAGGCTGAGGCCCATCACCGCCATGCCGAGGAGCACACCGGCCATCGTCATCGCCGGGGCACCGTGCCGCTGGGCCGCCGGCAGCAATTCATCAAGGCAGATATACACCATGATCCCGGCCACGCTGGCGAAGATCACCCCGTACACCAGCGATCCGAATAGATGACGCAACAGCAGATAGCCCACCACAGCTCCCAGCGGTTCGGCCAGTCCGGAGGCGAAAGACAAGAGGAACGCCAGGCGCCGATTACCGGTGGCGTAGTAGATCGGCGCCGAAATTGCCAGGCCCTCGGGGATGTTGTGGATCGCGATCGCCAGGGCGATGCCGATGCCGAGACGTGGGTTGGCAATCGCTCCGGCAAAGGTGGCCAATCCTTCCGGAAAGTTATGGATGGCGATCGCCAGGGCCGTGAACAAGCCCGTGCGCAGCAGGCCAGCATCCGTCGGCCGCTGACCAGCAGCGGCTCTCACGCCGCCCGGGGGAGCTGATTGCGGAATCTGCAGGGGATGGTTGGGCAGCAGCCAATCCACCACGGCGATCACAGCGATTCCCGCAAAGAAGGCCAACAAGGCGGCGCCATAGCCGAGCCGAACTCCCAGGGCAGAAGCCATCGCCACGCGGGCCTTAGGGAAGATTTCCACCAGGCTCACAAACAGCATCACCCCAGCGGAAAAACTCAGCGCCAGGTTGAGCAGCCGGGGTTGGTAGCCCCTGGACAGCAGGCCAATCGCGCTGCCCACACCGGTGGAGAGGCCCGCGGCGGCGGTGAGCAGGAAGGCGAACACAACATTGGAATCCAACGGCGATGGCGACCGGAACATCGCGGCGGCTGAGTGGGCATGATCGCAGCCGCTCGAGCCGCTGGGCGCAAGCCCGCAAGCCCGCAAGGCCCCGGCGAAGCGACGGCCAGGCAACGCCAGCGGCAGGGAGAACAAGGCGGGGGGCCAGATCTTGGACATCGGCGAACAGGGCCTCGCGGTCGTCGCCCTTCAGGCCCGCAAAGGAGGCGCTCGCGGTGAAGCTGAAGCGAAGTGCTGTGATGGGAGCCAACCCAGATCGGGCCGTTCAGCGGCAGTTGAGACTGGCTACAGCGAATCGCCTCAGCCGTCGGCTTGGAAGCGATAGCTGGCCACAATCCTTTCGCCCTCGGCGCCCTGCTCCACCAGCAACACGCCTCGAACCGTGCCGTCGTCATGGCACCAGCGATCCTGGCGTAAAGCCTCGAAGGCCTCCTGGGCCGGCTGCAGCGCCTCGAAGCTGCCGACCTCCGTGCGGCCCCAGGAATCCTGGATGAAAAGGCTGTAACGCATCAGGGGAAAGGCGTGGAATGGCTGCGCTGGTCGCCGCCACGCCAGCGTAGGCGTGTTTCACCAGCATGGCCATTGCTCGGGCTTGCGAACTTGCATCGCTCAATCGGCATCGACACGACCATCGGGGATGGAGGGGTTGAGATCGAAAAACAGCTCTAGGGCGGACGGGGCATCTAAGTGCTGGCGATGGCGTTGCTGACACTCGTCTCACTCTCGCATCTTCTGCGTAGGCTTGCGGCAACAGCTTCCGATCGATTGGCCTTGGCTTCTGCCAGCTCCGAGCAATAGATCGCAAGCTGGTCAGCAACAGTTGCCAAAGCCCAGTTCTCTCGCGCAGAGAACCCGTGAGTGAGGCATTAAAGCAGGCCTTAAGACCTCCCACTTACTACACCAATTCAAGGAAGACCAACGCCTGACCAAGTGGCAGAACAAGATTGCTCACCATCAGCAACCCGAGAGCAGTGCCGGTTTGATTGCAACCTGCGCGTGGGGATCACCTAAACTAGTCCTGTCCAGCGGGGACGCGATCGATGCGCTCCTGAAGCAAACGGATGGATTGAACCGAAAGCATGGCCGAATCTCCCTATCTCGTCGCACTGGCGCTGGTTGCGTTCGGCGGGCGACGCGCGTTGCCTCTCACTGGCAAGTCTCAAGCCGCGGCGGCCTTGGAAGCCAGCGATCCAGGCGATGCGGGCCGCAGTTTGGCGTTGGATCTGCTGCTGCGCTTGTGGCAGCGGAGTGACGAGGGTCCGCTGCAGCGGGCCGCCGGCGACGCCAGCCTGTTGCTGATCGAGCTGCCACTCGACGTGATGACGGAAGCCATCCCACGGCTCAAGGCCAACTGGATTGCCGGTGGAGACACAGCAGAACTGTTGTCCGCGCTCGCCTCGCTAGCCAGCAGGGGATGGTCGATCGCCGCGGTCAAATACGAACCGGTGCGCTTCGTCCCTTGGCCGTGATCTGCTGAGCCTGATCGCCGTGATCCTGAACCTCCGCAGCTGGTCACCCTCCCCAGATTCCCCAAAGGGGACTAACTGAACCGGAACAGCCCAAAGGCTTCAGGGTCGCGGCGGCGGCAGGCTGGCGAAAACCTCATCCAGGGCGGTCAGCTGCTGATCCACCTGGGCAAGGCGTTCCATCACCCGATGGAAATCCAAGCCGGCCATGGCTGGCGCCGGAGCTGGCCTCGGTCATGGCGGCCGCCCGAGCTGGCGCGAGGCCAGGGCCGCACCCTTCCCCAGCGGAACGCTGTCAACGCACCAGCAGCCTCGCCGCCCCGGAGAGCGGCAGCACCTGACCGATCTCGCAGGCATGCTGGAAGCCGTGGCGCGCGAACACGTCCAGCACATCGGCAACGCTGGCGGCTGC
>JBIIIX010000193.1:0-5750 GCA_044234415.1 Cyanobium sp. | reverse complement strand
GGTCAATCGTCTCGTGAACCTGATCGGATCCATGGCCCTGGCGAGTGCTGCCAGCCTGCGGCTTGGTGTGAGCGGTCAACTGCAAAGCTACGTGCTCACCGTGGTGCTGGCCATCGTGCTGCTGCTCGGAAGCCTCACCTGGATGCGGAGCTGAACGGCCATGCTCACACCTCTCGTGCTGATTCCGCTGTTGGGGGCGCTCCTGCTGCTCCTCCTCCCAGCTGCTCTCCAGCCAGGACGCTTACGAACCGCCGCCATCGCCACCCTGATGCTGTTGCTGGGCTGGACCCTGCTGGTCTGCCTGCGCTTCGATCCCAGCAGCGCCGCAATGCAACTCCAGGAATGCCATCCCTGGCTGCCCAGCATTGGCCTGGAATACCGCCTCGGCATCGACGGCCTCTCCTTGCCGCTCGTGCTGATCAACGCGGCCCTCAGTCTTGTTGCCGTGATCTGCACCCGGGACATCAGCCAGCGACCACGCATCTATTTCGCCTTGCTGTTGCTGATCAGTGCCGCCGTGAATGGTGCCTTTCTGGCCGGCAACCTGCTGCTGTTCTTCCTGTTTTATGAACTTGAATTAATCCCCCTCTGGCTGTTGATCTCCGTCTGGGGCGGGGTCCAGAGGTCCTACGCGGCGACAAAGTTCCTCATCTTCACGGCCACTTCAGGCGTGCTCATCCTGGCTGCGTTCCTGGGCTTGGCCGTGCTGACGGGGAGCGTGGATTTCAGCCTCACCCCTGTGAGCAGCGAGAACCTGGCCATGGGGAGCCAGTTGCTGCTGCTGATTCCACTGCTGATCGGCTTCGGCATCAAGATTCCGTTGGTGCCGTTCCACAACTGGTTGCCCGATGCCCACACCCAGGCCTCCACGCCAGTTTCTGTGTTGTTGGCCGGTGTATTGCTGAAATTAGGAACCTATGGGCTGCTTCGCTTCTGTCTGGGCTTGTTCCCAGAGGCCTGGGCATTATTGGCGCCGGGTCTTGCCCTTTGGGCGGCGGTGTCGGTGCTATACGGCTCCTTGGCAGCCATCGCGCAACGAGACATGAAGCGAATGGTTGCCTACAGCTCAGTCGGTCACATGGGGTATATCTTGCTGGCAGCATCTGCCAGCACTGCAGTTAGCCTGATGGGCGCAGTATTTCAAATGGTAAGCCACGGACTTATCTCAGCCTTGCTGTTTCTCTTGGTGGGTATTGTCTATCGAAAGACCGGCAGCCGCGATCTCGATGTGCTGCGCGGCTTGCTCAACCCAGAGCGAGGCCTCCCCCTGACAGGCACGCTGATGATCATCGGGGTGATGGCCAGTGCCGGCCTGCCTGGCATGGCTGGCTTCATCTCGGAGTTCCTTGTTTTCCGAGGCAGCCTCAACTCCTCTGCCCTGGCCACCCTGCTGTGCATGGTTGGATCAGGGCTCACCGCCGTCTACTTCTTACTGTTGGTGAATCGCGCCTTTTTCGGGCGCCTGACGATCACGCCACCGTTGAACCCGATCCAAGACGCGCGGCTCGACGTACGGCTGATCGCCGTGGCTCCGCGCGAAACCATCCCGGCGATCGCCATTGCCGCGGCCATCATCTGTCTGGGTCTGTTGCCTTGGGGTTTGGGCTATCTGAGCGAGGCCAGCACCAGCGCCATGGCAGCCGGCCTGTTGAGCGCCACCACCACAGCCGGAGCAGCCTGATGCCAGTTATCCCTGCCCTGCTCACCCATGCCGGTGGCTTACCGAATGCGGACGCTCTACAACAGCGCCTGCTGGAGGGTCGACCGCTGCTTGAGGAGTCGAGCGATAACCTGATCCAGGTTGTGGATATCTTGGCCAGCTATGGTGAAGTGTTGGATGCCTACAGCAACAACCTGATCGACCAGGCCCAACGCCAGTTTCTGAATCCATTACCAATTTATAAATATTTTAATGGCGACATTCGTCTGTCCAGGATCTGGAGACACCTCAACCATGATCGCATTAACTTCGAATACGCAGAATACTGCATGCGAACCATGCTCTGGCACGGCACGGGTGGGCTCGACGCCTACCTCGATAGCGACGCATTTAAGCAGCTCTGTGAACCAATTGTACGGCAGAAAACCTCCCGCGACCTCTTGCTCGCCCTGCTGCAGCGGCTCTCTCCCGAGTTTTTGCCCGAGTTGATTCGCGTCGCCGCCACCACCCACGCACTGGGCCTGTTTTGGCGCGTGATGAGCGATCTATTTGCAGCCCTGGCCAAGGCTGAAGCCGCAGCAGAAGTGACCTCCATTGCGGGCGTTGTGGCCTTCCTGCGCGATGGCCTCGTCGCCGCTGCCGGCCAGCCGATCACCTACATGGTCTCGCTGGCCGGCCGCCGCTACGAGGTGCTGCCGGCCGAGGCAGGGCTCACGTTCCTGGTGGATGTGGCCGTGCCCTATGTGGAGGCGGTGTTCCTGCGGGGAACACCCTTCCTCGGCACGGTGTCGTTCAATGCCCAGGCCCGTCAGATCTCACCGGATCTGGCCCAGTTCGCCTACGGCGCCTTGTTCGCCGATCCATTGCCCACCATGGGCGCTGGCATCCCGCCCAGTTTGTTGATGCAGGATATGTATCGCCATCTGCCGGCACGCCTGCACCAATGGTATGGCGAGCGAACCCGCGGCGACGGCGATGAGCGCGTCAAGATCTGCATGAGCTTTCAGCGGGCGATGTTCTGCGTGACCAATGCGGCGATCGCCGGCACGTTCCCCCATCCGCTCAACAGCCAAGATCCCGCCGCTCAGCAAAGCAATGCCGCCTACGCACGCTCCTGGGCTGAGCGCCTCGCCGCCGCCCGCACCGACTGCCTGGACAGCCGTATCGCCCCTGGCAGGGCCTGACGTAACGTCGAAGCTATGACCGATTCCTGGAACCATCGCCAGCGACCGGAGCGCCTGGAGCGACGCCTCGAATTTGGCGGTTACGACGCCACGAGGTTGTTTCTCGAGCGGCTGGAGGCCTTATCCCAGCAAACTGGACGCTTCCCAGACATCAGCTTCGGGCGCACCTATGTGAACCTCACGGTTCGTCCCCTCGAAGAGGGTGAAGCGGTGGGCGATGCGGAACACGCCTTCGTGGCAGCCGTCGATGCACTCCTCTGACCCTCCCCAACCCACCGCAGCCGCTGCGGAGTTGGCCTCAGGCCAGGACAGCGTCGATCTGCAGGCCAGCTTTGAAGGTGCGGGCATTTTGGAGCTTTTAGCCCAGCTGGATCGCGAGCTGATCGGCTTGCAACCTGTCAAGGCCAGGATTCGAGAGATTGCCGCCCTGCTGGTGGTGAACCGCGCTCGTCAACAGGTGGGACTGCAGACCACAGCGCCAAGCCTGCACATGTCGTTCACCGGCCCCCCCGGCACCGGTAAGACGACGGTGGCGGAACGCATGTCCAAGATCCTGCATGGCTTGGGCTATGTGCGCAAGGGTCATGTTGTAACCGCAACTCGCGATGACCTGGTTGGCCAATACATCGGACACACGGCTCCCAAGACCCGTGAGATCCTGAAACGGGCCATGGGCGGTGTATTGTTCATCGATGAAGCCTACTATCTATATCGCCCCGAAAATGAGCGCGACTATGGCGCTGAAGCCATCGAAATCCTTCTCCAGGTCATGGAAGGCAATCGCGACGATCTGGTGGTAATTTTCGCAGGCTACAAGGAACGGATGGATGTCTTCTATCAATCCAACCCAGGCCTTTCCTCGCGGGTAGCCAATCACATCGACTTCCCCGATTACTCTCCCTCGGAACTGCTGGCGATTGGTCGTTTAATCCTGGCTAAGGAGAATTACTGCCTGAGCGATGAGGCCCAGGCCGCCTTCAGCGAATACATCGTGCGTCGTATGCAATTACCCTTTTTTGCCAACGCCCGCTCGATCCGTAACGCCATCGATCGGGCCCGCATGCGTCAGGCCAATCGCTTGTTCCAGTCAGGCGGACGCCTGTTCAGCCGCCGCGATCTGATGACAATCGAAGCGGATGACATCACCGCCAGCCGGGTTTTCTCCGGCGAGGTTGAGGGGCAAGATCCCAGCAAGCCCCTCAGCCGGCTCGGCTAAAGCCTGCTGCCGCCTGATCGACAGGATCGGGCAGCTCGCTCAGCGCCGTTTGCGCGAATCGATCTGCAGCAGATCGCGCACCTGCTGCACCTGGCGTGCCAGGGTGGGATCGCTGTTGAGTTTTTTTTCCACCTGCTCCACGGCATACATCACCGTGGAGTGATCCTTCCCCCCAAAGGCCTCACCGATGCGCGGCAGGGAAAGGTTGGTGCTTTGCCGCATCAGATACATGCCCACCTGGCGGGCTTGGCTCACCGATCTTCGGCGGCTGGGGCTCAGCATGTCGTCGATGCGGACGGCGAACACCTCCGCCACCTTGTCGAGCACCTGCTGGGGTGTGACCTCCACGTCATTGCCCACCGGGTCAAGCATGGGCGCCACCGACTCCACCGTCATCGGCAGGCCAGTAATCGAGGCGAAGGCCACGGCGCGGGTGAGAGCTCCCTCCAGCTCGCGGATGTTGGAGGTGAAGCGGCCAGCGATGTATTGAATCAGATCCCGGGGCAGCGCCATCTGCTCCACCTCGGCCTTCTTGTGCAAGATCGCCATACGTGTTTCAAGGTCTGGTGCTTGGATATCAGCAATCAACCCCATTGAAAAGCGAGAAATCAACCGTTCCTGCAGCCTGGGGATCTGGCTGGGAGGCCGATCACTGGCGATCACGATCTGGCGACCTGCCTCATGCAGGGCATTGAAGGTATGGAAGAACTCTTCCTGGGTGTATTCCTTCCCCTCGATGAATTGGATGTCGTCAACAAGGATCAGCTCGGCGGCCCGATAGCGGTCCCGGAATGCCTGCATGGCGTCCTTACGGATGGCCTGAATCAGATCATTGGTAAATGTTTCGGTAGACACATAGAAAACACGCGCTTGCGGATCGATCTCCAGTCGGTAATGGCCGATCGCCTGCATCAGATGGGTCTTGCCCAGCCCCACCCCACCGCAAATGAACAAGGGGTTGAACTCCCGCCCCGGGGCCTCCGCCACGGCCAAGGCGGCCGCATGGGCCATGCGGCTGTTCGGCCCCACCACAAAGCGGTTGAAGAGATAGCGGGGATTCAGGCCGGCGGCCGGGCGCCCAAACCCCGGGGGCTGGGCCGATTCCCCTGCCGGTGCGGCCCTCTGCTGGCGGGGCGCCTCCGCTGACCCTCCCCAGTCGCCCGTCTCTTGGGAGCTGCCAATCGAGCCACTAGCCTCCTCTCCCACCTCCAGACTCACCCGCACCGGCTCGCCACTGAGGCTGCTAGCCAGTTGGGTGATCCGCTCAAGGTAATGGCGCCTCAGCCAGTTGACGGCGAAGCTGTTGGGCGCCTCAAGCAGCAGTTCACCGCCGCTGAACTGCCGACACCGCGCTGGGCGGATCCACGTCTCGAAGGTGGGTTTGCTCAGGCTGGCCTGCAGTTCCTGCTTGACCTGATTCCACAGCTCTTCCCCACCCTGCCGCACCGCCTTCCCAGCTCACAGCACTGAATAGTAGGCATGCTGGGTGCACCGCTCGCCGTTTCGGTGCGCCCGTCCCGCCGCCCGTCGTGATCCCCTCGCCTTCATCTCCTCAGCAAACCAGTCCCCGCTTGGTTCCTGGTGGTGAACCCCTCGGCCGCGCCGCGCGATGCCGGCGGCGGTTCAGCCGCCTCGCCCTGGCCTCAGGCCTCACCCTGGCCGCCGGTTTCGCGCTGGCGGGCTGCTCGAC
>JBIIIX010000192.1:0-5767 GCA_044234415.1 Cyanobium sp. | reverse complement strand
GGGGTTCGCAGAGCCAGACCGGTGGCAGCGACGCCCAAGCCCGCGCCTTTGTGACGAAGGTGTATCGCAATGTCGATAACCTGCCGAAGGATTCCCGCGAAGCCAGCGATGCCTTCCTCAAGCGCGGTCAAGGGGATGTGTTGCTCAACTACGAAAACGAAGCCCTGCTGGCCCGCCGCCAGGGCGAACTGCCCCAACCCTTCATCGTGCCCGCGGTGAATATCGAGATTGAGGGCCCCGTGGCGGTAGTCGACCGCAATGTCGACCGGCGTGGCACGCGCAAAGCCGCCGAAGCCCTGGCCCTCTACCTCAGCGGTGAAGACGCCCAGCGGATCTTTGCCGAGGAGGGCTTCCGACCGGTGAATCCCAAGGTGTGGCAGCAGGTCAAGGGGCGTTACGCGCCGGTGCGCCAGCTGTTCCGCGCCGCGGATTTCGGCGGCTGGGAGGTGATCGACAAGCGCTTCTTCGGCAGCCAGGGCATCTGGAGCCAGCTGTTCTCCCAGAGCCGCTGAGCGGATTTAGAGCAATGTGCGAGCTGCTGGCCCTGAACGCCAATACGCCAACGGACATGCGCTTTTCGTTCCACGGCCTGCGCCGTCGCGGCGGCGCCACCGGTGCTCACAGCGATGGCTGGGGGCTGGCCAGCTTCGACCCCGATAGCCGTGGCGTCACGATCTATCGCGAGGATCAACCCGCCGCCTTCTCGCCGATCGCCGCCAGCGTTGCCGCCCTTGATCTCAAGGCCCATTGCTCGATCGCCCACATCCGCAAGGCCACCCAGGGTGTGGTGGCATTGGAGAACTGCCACCCCTTCCACCGCCGCTGGCAGGGGCAGGAGTGGATCTTCGCCCACAACGGCGATCTCTGCGGTGAGATCGCCTGGCGCGCCCCATTTGTTCCCGAGGGCAGCACCGACAGCGAGGCCGCCTTCTGCTGGATGCTGGGCGAACTGGAGTGCGGCCACGCTCGCGGCCAGCTCAACCCCGACGATCCCGCCGCGGTGTTCCAGGAGCTGCTGCGCTGCTCCCGGGAGCTCAGCGACCGGGGCAGCTTCAACGTGCTGATCAGCAACGGCCACTGGCTCTACGCCTACAGCGGCACCCGCCTGCATCGCCTCACCCGCCGGGCCCCGTTCCGCCAGGCCTGTCTCACCGACGACGACCTGAGTGTGGATTTCAGCGAACTCGCCCAGCCGCAAGATGTGGTGACGGTCCTCAGCACCGAGCCGTTGACCCGCGATGAGCCTTGGACGCCACTGCAAAGCGGCGAGGCGATCTTGCTGCACCATGGCGAGCTGGTGGAGCAGGAGTTGCCGGCGCAGGCGTAGCGCATCGGGCCGGCTCAGTCGCCGCTCACCTCAGGCGCCGGGGTGCCCCGCGGCACGACGCGGGGCACGACGGGGTGCTTGCCCCGCGGCACGACGCGGGGCACGACGGGGAGCTCGACGCGCGGCACGACGCCGAAAAACCCTGACGGCCGACCCCTGGGCAGGGGCCGGCGAGCGTCAGGGTGAGAACCGTTGCGGCGGGGCCCCAGCGCAGTGCGGGGGCTAAGTCGTAGGCGTGCGATCGATGCAGAACGAGATCGCAGTCGAGGCTCCTTGGTCATCCATGAGCCCATTAGTAAGAGCCCGGCGCGACGTCAGCTTGACCTGATAGGAGCAGGCCGGCCAATCCTTCGCCGGATCGGCGGGATTGGTGAGGGCGATGACGGGTTTTGCAACGGCACCCCGCGGGGTGGATCCCGACGCGTAGGGCTTGACCGGGGTCCCTGGACTGAATGTGGAAAAGGCGGCCGAATCGAATTCGATGTTCCAACCATCGATCAGTTCATGATCCACCGTGTATGCCAAGCTCACGGTGTTTGCAATCTCGTTGCAGCCGACGCCGGAGGAACCGAGTTCCATAATGCCAAGGCGCATCACCTGGGGATGATTGGACACATGCAGCTTCTCCAACACCCGGGTATAGCTGGGCAGCGCCGTGCCATCCGTCCGGGCCACCTCAAAGATCAGGCGGAAGTCCATCCCATTCAGCTGCTCGCTTAATGGCACAGGATCTCCAGGATTTCCCGCCGCTGCTGTTCCGGCGGGGGCAATCGCATTGGTGGCCAAACCGATGATCCATCCGCCAACACCGAATCCACCACCGATGGCGAATTCACTCACCTCAACCCAACCATCTGGATCCACCTTCACTGTAAAGACTGGATTCGGGCTCCAAGGGCCTGGTGTTCCGGAGGGCGGTGCAACTGGAGCGCTGTCGGTATCGCTGAGGTAAATCGGCGCCTGCACCACCTGCAACACATCGCCGACCACTTTCCAGGCAATGTTCCGGGATCCCACCTGCACACGATGCAGCAACGCCCCCGCAAGCGGCACTGACGCTCTGCCCGCACTGAGGTCCTGCACCAGGAATCGGTACTTGAGTCGTCCGGTAGCGCTGCCGGGTTCTCGCCAGGGGATGATCCCCTTCAACGGCAGATTGGCGTAAAAGGCGAGCTTCGGCCGATGGTTGCCGCCCAGCGAGCAGGGCGGGGTGCCCCTGGTGAGGCCTGTGGCCAGCGGCCCGAAGCCATCGATATCCGTCAACAGGTTGAAATCACCGATGCCAGTCCAGTAGGGGAAGGTGGTGGGATCAGGCTGCTGGGGCAGATCTTTGCCTGGAACTTTTAACGTTACACAGGTGCAGGGGCGCGCGTTGGCACGGGCGGGGCTGCGCCCCAGCACGCGATCCTCATTCAGCAGCACGCCACCAGCGGCTGTTACCCGGAAGTAGAGATCAGGGCCAGGAAAGATCTCAAAATTGATCAACGGCGAGAATGGCGTGCGCTGGAAGTCTTCCGTCGCATAGTCGATGCGGAAATGGCCATCTGCTCCGGTCGGTGCTGATCTGCCAAGGGCGTCATCCTGGATGATATCTGTATCAAACGTCTCCACCTCTAATCCCGCTAGCCCCTGGCCACTGGCTTCATCCAGCACCTTTCCACAGATCACCCAGGCGCCAAAGCGAGCCCGAATCGCGCACCACTGCCGCACGGGGAGGCAGTAGCGCCAGCCAGCGCTGAACGACTGGTCGTTGCCTTGTTGCCAGCGCGGTTGCAGGGTGGTGAGGTGCACATGCACGCTGCGGCGGCCCTCCTGTCGCTTCTGATGGGGCACAGTGGTGAATGTCAACACCACCTCAAACGGACCACCCTGATAGCGCTCATCAGCAAGCTCAAGGGAGAGCTTCCCTTGGGCATCGCTGCGGCCCCGAGCCAGGATCTGGCTTTTCAGGGTCTCGGCCGCTTCAGAGCTGAGAAATTCGAAGCTGGTCTTGGGGTCCTCCACGGCCCGCACCAGGCTGTTCTCGACCTGACGCGGTTGGACCAACCAAACTTCGGCGAGAGCGAGGGGTTCACTGCATTCATCACAGAGATGGCCGCAGAGAGCCAGATCAAATTGATAGGTCATTCGGGTGGGTGCGAGCGGATCGCTTGTCGGCTGACGGCACGACCACACAGGGCCATGTCTGCATTCAGGATTGGCGCATCGCTCCCTGGAAGCGGTGACTCGGTTCAACAGCCACTGTGAGCTTCCTCACAGATCCCCCGCTTCCATCGCTCTGCAAAAGCTCAGCTCCCGATCGGCTGCCAGGCGGAGCCCATGCCCAACCGCCCTCCAGGAGCTGCGGGTTCTGCCAGCGGGTTCCGTCAGAGGAGGCCGGTTTTCAGGCCGGGTCGGCCACCACCCCCAGCAATGCCGCCCTTTGCGCTCCGGTCACCGAGGGCAGGGAGCCGGGATGACGGCGCCAACGCCACCAGGCCAGCAGGGCGAAGGCGAGCGGTTCCCGCTCGCTATCGGCGATGCCCAGCTCCGCCAGTGGCCGCACTCGGATGCCGCGGCAGCGGCGGCGCAGCTCCTCCATCAACAGGCGATTGCGGGCGCCTCCGCCCGCCACCAGCAGCTCCAGGGGCTTGCTGCCGCGATCGAGATCCTGGGCCACCACCGCCGCCGTGAAGGCGGAGAGGGTGGCGAGGGCATCGGCCTGGCGCTGGCGTAGCTGGCGATCGTCCGGGGACAGCGGTTCGGGCGGCGCGGCGACGGGAGAAGCCGGGGGATGGGGGCCAGCTGCCGCGGCGGGGCTGGCTGCCTGCGGCTCCGCGGGGTGCTCCGCCGCCGGGTCCAGCCACGACCCAGGCTCCGCCGGGTCGAGCCACGCCCCGGACACCGCCAGCTCGCCGGGGGCGTTCGCCCCAGCCGGCAGGCCCAGATCCGCCAGGCGGCGCTCCAGGTCGGCCTGGCCGAACAGCTCCCGGCCGGTGGATTTCGGCGGCTCCAGCAGGAAGTAATCCTCCCGCAGCCAGCGTTGCAGCAGCGCCTCATCGCAGCGGCCCTCCCGGGCCCAGGCGCCATCGGCGTCGAAGCGCAACCCGCCGCCACTGAAGCGCCGCACCGCCAGATCCAGCAGGGTGTTGGCGGGGCCGCAGTCCCAGCCGAGCACCGGCCGGCCCCGCTCCGGACCGCAACCCGGCGGCAGCAGGGTGAGGTTGGCGATGCCGCCCAGGTTCAACAGGGCCCGCCAGCCACCGATGCCACCCAGCAGGGCCGCGTCCGTTGCCGGAACCAGGGGCGCCCCCTGGCCGCCGAGGGCCAGGTCGTTGGCGCGGAAGTCGAACACCACCGGGCGCTCCAGCAGCTGGGCCAGCAGCGGGCCTTGCAGCAGCTGCCAGCTGGCGCCGCGGCGATCCGGCATTGGCGGTCGGTGCCAGACCGTCTGACCGTGGCAGCCGATCAGTTCTGCCTGGCCGTCGGGGTCGCAGTGGCGGGCGGCCGCCGCCTGCTGCTCGCTGACCGCCTCCGCCAGATCCAGCAGGTCCGCCGCGGCCAGGGGCTGACCCTGCCCCAAGGCCAGCAAGCGTTGCTGTAGTTCGATCGGATAGGGCAGGGCCGCGCTGGCCAGCCGCCGCCAGCGGGGCCGGCACGGCGAGCCGTGAAATTCCGCCAGCACCGCATCGACTCCGTCAGCGCTGGTGCCGCTCATCAGACCGAGCACCCGCATGGCGTCAGCTGTTGGTGAGCGTGTTGAGGGCCTCGGCGCTGCCCATCACCACCAGCAGCTCCCCTTCCGACAGCACATAGGAGGCCGGCGGGCTGACGGTGAGGCGGCCAGCAGGTCCCGCCGCCAACACCGTGACGCCGTATTGGCGCCGCAGATTGATCTGCACCAACGAACGGCCCACGAAGGAGCTCGGCACCCGAATCTCCTCGATGCTGTGGCGATCATCCAGCCGCAACCGCTCCAGCAGGTTGGGCCGCACCAACTCCTGGCCGAGCCGCGATCCCTGCATGCGGCTGGGGAACACGACGCGGTCGGCGCCGATGCGCAACAGCATCGTTTCATGCAAATCGCTGCTGGCCCGAGCGATCAGCTGTCGCACCCGGCTCTCCGCCGCGTCCTTCACGATCAAGGTGGCGGTGATGCTCACCTCCAGCGGCTCGCTGACGGCCACCACCACCGTATCCACTTCGAACACACCGGCGGCGCGCAGCGCTTCCTCATCGGTGCAGTCGACGACGCGGCACTCCGCCTCGGGGGAATTGTGGCGCAGCTCCTCCAGGGGCCGGGCGTTGCTGTCCAACGCCAGCACCTCAGCGCCGGACTGCAACAACTCGCGGCACACGGCGCCACCGAAACGGCCGATGCCAATCACGGCGAACGGTCCCGGCGTCGCGGCGGCCTCGCCGCCCCAGGGCCAGAGGCGGGTCATCGGCGGGCTCCTGGCG
>JBIIIX010000191.1:0-5794 GCA_044234415.1 Cyanobium sp. | reverse complement strand
CCCGAGCCATCGCTGCCAGCCTCGATGGCGAACGTCGTTCGGGCCGTGTGCCAGTCCGTCCTGCAACAGCCACCAGGGGTGGCAAGCAAGCCGACACGATGGGCGCGCCGGGGCGCCGGATAGGGGTGAAAATTCAGGCCCCATCAGCGGCCCCCAGCGGCCCGCGGGTCCGCCACCAAGGGGCCCCGGCGCCCAGCCGCGCCGCGGAATGGATCGCTCGGTGGGGCCAATCCGCACGGCACCAGATGGCAACACGCCAGCACGCGCCAGGCCAGAACATGCGATCCCGCCCAGCCGATCGCCTGGCCCCTCCAGCCCGCGGGACGGGTCTCCCCAGCGGTCAGAGGCCCAGGACGCCCGATCTCCAGCGGGCCGCTCTCTTCCGCCGCTCCTTCTGTCGCTGTCGTCTTGTCGCTCCTCCTGCCGCTCGTTCTGCCGCTCGTTCTGCCGCTCGTTCTGCCGCTCGTTCTGCCGCTCAGGGCGCCGCAGGCTCCTTGGAGCTCCCCAGCCGCGGCTCCTCGCCTGCCAGCAGCCGCTGGACGTTGGCACGGTGCCGCCACACCACCAGCACGGTGGTGAGCACCGCCAAGGTGAGATAGGCGGGTCGGATCCCGCCGCCGCCGAACCAGCCCAGCATCAGCAGCGGCAGCGCCAGGGCGGCGGTGATGCTGGAGAGCGACACGATGCGGCTGAGGGTCAGCAGGGCCAGGAATACGCCAAAGCAGGCCAGGCCCACGGGCCAGGCGAGGCCCAACAGCATGCCCAGGCCGGTGGCCACCGCCTTGCCGCCGCGCCAGCCCAGCCAAACGGGCCAGCTGTGGCCCGCCAGCGCCGCCAGCCCGGAGAACACCACCCACCAATCGCTGGCGGTGGTGAACGAACCGAGCGGTTGCAGCACCGCCTTGGCCAGCAGCACGGCCGCCGTGCCCTTGAGCACATCCACCACAAACACCGCCAAGGCCGGACCCTTGCCCACCACCCGCAGCACATTGGTGGCGCCGGTGGAGCCGGACCCCTCCTGGCGCAGATCAATGCCGGCCAGCCAGCGTGCCGCCAGCCAGCCACTGGGGATCGAGCCCAGCAGGTAGGCGGCGAGCAGCACCAGCAGGTTGGGGGCCAAGGCAAGCGGGGAATTCATGGAGACGGGAAATGGGGGGTCAGGCGGGGGCGTGAAGCGGCTGGTGAGGCCGGAAAGCTGACGGGTCAGGCATGGCGTCAGCCGGTGAACTGGGAGGGGTGGCGCCCCAGAACGGCTGGGTCGCTGGGCCGTCCGGTTGTTTTGCCGTCCGGGTTGGCCGTCGGGCGTTGGGGCTGGCGATCGGCCTGGGGGCTGGCAAGCGGGCTTGCCAGCGGGATGGGAGGCCGGGCGATCAGGCGAGGTCGTCCTCGAGGCTGATTTCTTCGGGGGAGGCGGCATAGGCGATCCAGAGCGGGAATTGCAGCACCGGGATCTCCACCGCCCGCTCCAGCGCGTCGATCACGATGAAGGGCAACTCGCCCCGCTCCTCGAGCCGGTCGGCCCGCTCCACCAGCGCCTCGGGCCGTTCGAACAACACGATGCCGCTGTTGGGGCCGAAGTCTTCGCGGCTGAGACCCAGGGCATCCTGCAGGCAGCGGCGCCATTCTCCGAGCCGTTCGGGCTGGCCCGCCAGCACCAGCGTTTGGAACCGGTCGCCATAGAGATCCCCGAGGATCGCCACCGCGGCGGCGGTCACCACCCCATTGCGGCTGCGGCTGCCGCGGCTGGGCTGGGCCCCCCGGCCCCCCTGGTTGAGGAACCAGTCCTCCAGCAGCGCGGCGGCGGCGGCATCGAGGCTGCGGCGCAGCTTCCAGGGATCGGCCTGGAAGTCGGGCTGGCCTTGGAAGCGCCGCAAGCGCTCGCGGATCAGGGCCTCGTCCTGGCTGAACAGGCCAGCCACCGCCGGTGCGGCCGGCTCGGGGGTCGGAGGGCGATCGAGCGGGGAGGGCTGGGGTTGCAACACCGGCACCACCAGCTCCAGCCGTTCCGCCGCGGCGGCCAGATCCTGCAACGCGCCCACCAGGTAGTCCTGAAATCCCTTCACCCGCCGGGCGATCGCATCGGACTGACCCGCGAAGCTGGCCGTCAGCTCCCGCTCCAGCTGATCGCGCCGCCGCTCCAACGCGGCGATCTCCGCCAGCAACCCCTCGCGCCGCTGGCGCAGATCGGTCAAGGCCAGCTCCACCAGCTCGGGCGGCACCGCTGTGCCAGCCAGGGCTGTGCCAGCCAGAGCGGTGCCAGGCGGGGCGGAATCTGAGGCGATGGAACCAGACGGATGCGTCGGTTGGTCGTTCCCGCCTGGGTTGTCTGCCGGCGTTGGATGATCAGCGGCAGCCGCGATCGGCGATGCAGACGCGGACGGCAGACCACCGATGAACCGCTCCCTTGGGGCTAAGGCATCGGCAGGGGAGGCGCCAAGGGGAGATGTGCCCGGAGGCGGAGCCACGGGGTCGCCGGCCCCGGGGATGGCTGGATCAACACTCATCACGGCGACAACGCTGAACCCCAGGCTGCCAGCCCACGGCCAACGACGGCCATAGCCTGGCGCCCAACCCAGACCCCACCAGACCAAATCAGACCCCACTAGACCCAACCAGAGCCAGCCAGGCCCCACCTGGGCAGATCAGGCGAGCCTGGGCCGGCTCTGCAGAGTCAAGGCCTGGCCTGGCCGGAGCCGCCGCTCAGACCACCCCTTGGCTTCAGCCCCGTGGAACGCGCTGCTCCAACTGTTGGCGCAGGGCTGTGGCGTCAAACAGCATCGGCAGGAAATGGATGCTGCGCACTTCGCGGAAATAGAACAGGATCGGCAGCGACGGCCAAAACAGCCTCCAGGCCCTCCAGTCGCTGTAGGGGAAGCGGCGAATCTCCTGGTCCTGGCGCCGCACCACCAACGCCTCGGGCTCGAACACCAGCCGCAGCCAGGCCGACTGCAGCAACAGAAACCCCCCAAAGGCCACCAGCAGCAGGGCCAGCCAGCGGGCCGGCGACCACAACGGCAGCAGCGGCAGCAGCAGCGGGCCAAGCAGGCTGACGCCGAGCGGCACCCAGTAGCGCGGTTCCAAGGTCACCGTCTCGGCTGATGCTGTCTCGGCTTGCACAGTCTCGGCTGGAACCGTCTCGGCAGGCACCGTCTCGGCGGGCGCTGTCTCGGCTGCGGGGGCCATGGCGGCGGTAGAGGGGGCCGCCAGCACGTCGGCGGAGGTGGCTGCCGCGGGTGCGTCCGAGGGAGGCGGCAAGGCCGCCGTTTCGGCGGCGTCGGGGCTGGGGGTCTGCATCACGACATTGTTGCCAGCCCGGCCCTCCAGCGTGAGAGGGCAGGCCATGGCCGCGACCGTGAATCGACTGGATGCCCGATGGATCCCCCTCGGGGTCTTCCGTGTAAGCGGCCCCCGCCCTGGTCGCCAATCAGCTCGCCGCCATGGTCTCGGGGCCTGCGGCACGAATGGCCTTCAGCGACCGCCTACGCGCCGAACAAGGCCTGGGTGAGCACCACATCCACCAGCGCCACGGTGACCAAGATCATCACGACGGCGCCGGTGGTGCTGGAGCCCACCTCCTTCGGGCCACCCCGCGTGGTGAGGCCCCAACCGCAGGCGATCACGGCGATCTGCATGCCAAACACCACCGCCTTGAGCAGCATCGACGGCAGATCGTCGGGCTTCATCCAAGTGCGCACCGAGTTCCAGAACACCTCGGGGGGCACGTTGTAGAGCAACGTGCTGCTCACCTGCCCGGACCAGAGGGCCAGCCAGAAAAACAGCAGGCATTGCACCGGGGCCATCACCACCATGGCCACCACCCGAGGCACCACCAGGTACTCCACCGGGTCGGTGCGCAGCATCGTGATCGCGTCGATCTGCTCGGTCACCTTCATGGTGCCGAGCTGGGCGGCATAGGCCGTGGCCACCTTGCCGGTCATCAGGGTCGCCATCAGCAAGGGCGCGATCTCCCGCGATAGGCCCAAGGCCAGCAGGCCCCCCACCGCCGCGCTCGCCCCCCGCTGGGACAGCTCCGCCGCCACCTGGATGTTGAACACCGTGCCGGCGGCCAAGGAGGTGATCGTCACGATCAGCACGCTGCCCGGGCCCGCCTCCATCAGCTCCTGCATCAGGTCGGAGCCACCCAAGCGGCCGCGGGCGATGGCGCTGACCGCCTGCCCGCCGATCATCAGGCTGCTGCCCAGCCGCGACCACCAGCGAGGAGGCTTCATGGCGCCCACGCGTCCGAAGCAGCCGCCGGCAAGAGCGGCTCCGGGGCTGGTGGGGCCGGCCAGTGCCGCATCAGCAGCAGCCCCAGCACCACCAGCAACCCCGGCAGCAGGCCCATGCACACGCGGATGGCCAGCAGGGCGCTGTCGGGCTGCTCCACGCCACGGGCGGCCACATAGCCGCTGAGGCTGAGCAGGTTGCCGAACAGCAGCAACGCCACGCTGATGCACATCTTTTGGGCAAACACCATCCAGGCGCTGTAGATGCCGGCCGGCTTGTCGGGATCGGCGTCGATCGCATCCGGCAGCAGCGACCAGGGGATCAGATAGGCGGTGGAGGCGCCCAGCCCCACCAGCAGGATCGCCAGCAACAGCAAGGCCAGGCGCAGCAGGTTGAGGCTGTCGCCCAGGGGCGCCAAGCTGGGATTGAGGGGCACCAGCAGCATGGCCATGGCGCAACCCACGATCCAGCAGCTGCCGCCCAGCCGCAGAGCCTGGATGCGGCCGCCCCGGTCGGCCACCGCGGTCCAGAGCTGCAGCCCCGCCAAGGTGGTGAGCTGGAACGGCAGCAGAATCCAGTTGCTCCAGCCGTCCGGCACCCGCATCACCACCGGCAGGAAGATCAAGGCGGCGGTTTGCATCAGCTGCAAGGCGCACCAGAGCATCAGATACAGGCTGAGCACCAACACGAAGCGGCGGTTGTGGAGCACCCGCCGCAGCAGTCTGCGGGTGCTGCCCGGGCTGTGCTGGGGCCGCTGGCTGTGGCGGGCGATCGGCGCCAGGCCCCAAGCGCAGAGCAACGTGGCCACAGCGATCACCGAACCGGAGATCAGGCCCACCTGCCAATAGGCGCTGGCTTGGCGCAGATCCCGCAGCAGCAGCGCACCGATCACGAGACCCAGCAGGCTGGCGAGGATCGAACCGGTGAAGCGGGCGGTGTTGAGGCGGGTGCGCAGGGGAACGCTGCTGGTGAGCTCGGCCGCCAGGGCCGAATAGGGCAGGTTGACGCAGGTGTACAGGCTGTTGGCCAGGATCGAGATCAACAGGAAGAACGCAAAGCGGACCCACTCAGATCCCGGCGGCAGCCACCACATCAACGCCATGGCGATCCCCAGGGGCACGGCGCTGCCGGCGATCCAGGGCAGGCGCGGCCCCCAGGGTCCACCGGTGCGATCGCTGAGCCAGCCCACGATCGGGTCGTTGATGGCATCCCAGAGGCGGGCCAACATCAACACCAGGCCCGCCATCCAGGGAGGAAGCCCGGCGGCCGAGGTGTAAAACACAAACAGGTAAAAGCCGATCAGGGAGGCGGCCATGCCGGTGCCCGCGTCACCTAGCCCGTAGGCCCACAGCAAGCGACGCCGAACCGAGGCCGCCATCAAGGCCGGATCCTGGGGGATGGGGCTGATCAATCCAACGGGGCACCGCGCAGGTCATAATGCTGCAGTCCGGCCACGGCTGGCATGGTGTCAATCACCGTTTGGCTAACATCAACTGCTCTGGCTGGACCCTCAGGGCCCACCGCGGCAGGGGTTGCGCCAGCGAGGCTGTCACCGCTCACCGTGCCC
>JBIIIX010000190.1:0-5836 GCA_044234415.1 Cyanobium sp. | reverse complement strand
CTCGGGATCAGGATCCTTGATCCAGGCAGAGGAGAGGAGAGAACTTGTGGAACTCTTTCAGGAAGGGCGCCGCAAAGGAGTGCGGGCCCACGCGATTGCTGACGTGATCGGCCTGTGTTCGCGCACGCTGCGGCGTTGGGGCATCGCCTTGGCAGCTCATGGCTTCAGCCAGGATGGTCGCAAGGGATCGATCCGCATTGTTCCGCATCAATTCAGTGAGGAAGAGCGACAGCAAGTGCTGGAGACCATTAACGATCCACAGTATGCCGATCTTACGCCGGCCCAGATTGTGGCCAAGCTTGCTGAACAGAGCATCTTCGTTGGCTCTGAATCAACGGTCTATCGAATTATGCGCCAAGAAGGCCTACTCATTCATCGCGGCAGGAGTCGAAAGCCGCGCCCTCCGCAAGAGCCACCTGTTCTGGAGGCAACTGGCATCAAGCAAGTGCTGGCATGGGATATCACCCTGTTGCCAGCCCCAGTGAAAGGCCAGTTCTATTACCTCTACATGGCGATGGATGTGTGGAGCAGGCGGATCATCGGAGTGGAGGTGCATGAGTGCGAAGCTGGAGAGCTGGCGAAGAACTTCTTTGATCGCATCTGCCGCGATGAAGGGATTAGGGAGGAAGATGCGACGGTGCTTCATTCTGACAATGGTGCACCGATGCGCTCCTCAACACTGGCCGCCAAAATGTCTCAGCTAGGTGTGTCCTTATCATTCTCCAGGCCAGGCGTCAGCAATGACAATGCCTTTGCGGAATCAGTGTTCCGAACCATGAAATATCATGAAAGTTATCCGTCGAGGCGATTCCGGGATCTGCTCTCAGTCCGAGCCTGGGTCGAAACATTTGTAGATTGGTACAACAGCGAGCACCTGCACAGCGGCATCAAATATGTAACGCCGAATCAACGCCACTACGGAGAGGCCGATGAGATCTGCCGCATTCGCCAGGAAACCTACGAGAAGGCGAGACAGAAGAATCCTCGGCGCTGGACGCGGGGGACTCGTGATTGGTCACAACCGGAGATTGTACGCGTCAACCACCCCAGGCCCCAGAAATAATCTGCTTCTTCAAGGTCAGAAACCCAGGCCCCAGGGGGATGAGCTTGGTCTGCCCGCAAGAGGCGGACCAAGCTCATCCCCAGCCCGGGGGCCGGCCGCACAAACCTCCGCTAAATCCTCCCGCCACTGATCAGAAAATCATGCTTGACAAACCCACAATCGCAGCACGTGATCCTCCATCTGTAGTAACCTTGTTGAGGTGCTCGCGAGAGCACCCCGAGTGGACAACTTTGCTGATAGGCGCCGGGGGGTCACGTCACTGTTACGGGTAAAGCTCTCATCGCAGCTCTTAAGGATACAGGTTTTCTTGTTCAGAGGGTGAAGGGAAGTTATCACTTTCTTCGGCATCCAGATGGAAGGACGACCATTGTTCCGGTCCATTCCGGTGAATCACTTGGACCTGGGTTACTCGCAAAGATACTGCGTGATGTTGATCTGTCGAGAAGTGAACTTGAAGAGTTACTTGCTTAAGCGGGAAGGCAGGCCAACAAGCCCTTCGAGTGGACAGGCCGCCATCTGCTCTCAACTTCGCCACCCCCAGCTCCTTGCCTGCCACTCAGGGGCAGCGTTAGCTGCATCAGATCCCGAGGCTGGGTCGGCTGAAGGCTGTCCCATTGGTGGCGGTGCCAACAATCCTGCGGAGTGGGCTATACCGGGTCTATTTCCACAGCCACGAGCCCAGTGAACCTCCTCATGTTCATATTAATCGTGATCGAGCAAGCTGCAAGATATGGTTAAATCCTGTTGCGCTGGCTTCAAGCCTGGGATTCATGCGGCAGAGCTTCCAGTCGTCGAGCGTCTTGTGAGTCCCAACAGGGCTATGCTGGTGAAAGCATGGTATGAGTTTCATGGTTAATCCTGGGGAGCGTGTCATGAATGTGAGTTCTACAGATGAGGTTCTTGTTGTCGAGCTTGAGGACGGGAGAACCATTTCGGTTCCACTAACTTGGTATCCAAGGCTTTTGCATGCGTCTCAGCAGGATCGTGATGACTGGCAAGTCGCCGGTGCTGGTTTTGGCATTCACTGGCCGACGATTGATGAAGATCTCAGCGACGATGGCCTGCTTCGAGGAGCACCAGCGCCCCGAGTGCGAGTAATGAGCAGCTAACACGGCCATGCACCTGACCCGCCACCGCAGATTCACTCTCCCCCTGGCTCTTATTGTCCCCTATGGCTCTCCGCGGTCTGGTCATGGAGCGTTCGCCACCTATCAAAGCCCCCTGCACTGTTCTTGCTTCTCTCCTGCCGATGCCATGACCGCTACGATCATTATCCTGGCGGGTCCGAATGGCGCCGGCAAAACCACCTTCGCACGTTCGTTTCTGCCGCAGGAGGCCAACTGCCTGCGTTTTATCAATGCCGATCTGATCGCCGCCGGCCTTTCGCCCTTTGCCCCAGAAGCAGCGGCACTCAAGGCCGGTCGTCTGATGCTGAGCGAAATCGAGGGTTGCGTGCAGCGCCGGGAAAGTTTTGCCTTCGAAACCACACTGTCCGGCCTGGGCTATGTGGCTCGGATTCGGCAGTGGCGCTCCATGGGCTATGAGGTCAGCCTCTACTTTCTGACCCTCCCCAGCCCGGAGGTGGCGATCCTGCGCGTTGCCGCCCGTGTCAGACAAGGTGGGCACTCCATTCCGGAATCAGTGATCCGGCGCCGCTTCGCTGCAGGCCTGAGCAACTTTGAAACCATCTACAAGTTTGAGGTGGATCGCTGGGCTAAGTTCGACAACCTGAGCGATCGTCCTATCTTGGTAGAATGGGGCAAGTTCAGCAGGGACCCATGAAGGACATTCTCGAGCCCGTTGACCCTGCTATTCGTGGCGCCCTCGCCGCCCTGCAGCGCGCCGCTGAGGATGCGCGCCGCATCGCCATCCAGACCGGCACGGAGCTGATCATCATGCGCAACGGGCAGATTTGCAGCCTTCCGCCTGAGGAGATCGCCAAGCTGCCTCCTGTGGTTGAGCTTCCGCCCTGGAGGAACTGAAGACGTGCCTCCTGCACCAGGCGTTCAACGGGGAGCTCTGAGCAGTCCCGACCGCCCAGCAGGGACGTGGACCTCGTGGGCGGACGGAAAGGCCAGGGAGTTGAAGCCGCGCTAGTGTTGTACGCAGCGTTGTACGGCTGCCGCCATGGTGCTCGGTGTGCGGGTGGAGCCAGAGCTGGAGCGCCAGCTGGATCAGTTGGCGCTCCAGCTGGGCAAGACGCGCAGCGCCTGCATCCGCGAAGCCATCAGCCTCTATCTGAGCCGCCACGGCGACGGTGCCGAGGCACGCCGGCAATCGGAACACCTCTCCCAGGTGGAGCCGTCGCACTGGAGTGAGCAGCTGCCCGACTGGAACGACTGGACCGCATGACAGCAGCCGTTCTCTGCCGCGGATCGGTGGTGACCATGGCCAGCCCGGGCGTCTACTCCGGAAAGCCACGGCCAGCGGTGGTGGTCCAGGCGGATCGCTGGCTTCAGGCCCATCCCAGCGTCACGCTCTGCCCGCTCACCAGCACCCTCAGGCAGGCTTCCCTGGTGCGGATCGCCGTGGAGCCCTCTCGGCGCAATGGCCTGCGCAAGCCCTCCCAGCTGATGGTCGACAAACTCTTCACCGTGCCGACCGAGGCCGTGGGTGAGGTGGTGGGGCAGCTGGAGCCCCAGGTGCTGGTGGATCTGGATCTGGCCCTGCGGGGTTGGCTGGAGCTCCCCTGATGGCACCCGCTCCTACGGACGTGGCCATGGGACTGGCCCACGAGCTTGGGCTCGTCGTTTCCTGCATCGGCTGGCCAACTTTTCCTACATCAGAACCTCGCTTTTTCCTGCATTGGAGACCCGGCTGTGCTGGAGAACCAGCCCGCCTGGCGGCCTCACCGGCGCTCCAAGGCGGCCCTCGGCGGTAGCCCCGATCGCCTGCTCAAAGATCTGGAGTGGCTGGGGTTGCTGTTCGAATCGCTGGTGATCCGCGACCTGCGGGTGTTGGTCCAGGCGCTGGATGGCGAGGTGTTCCACTACCGCGACAACTACGGCGTGGAGGTGGACGCGATCGTGCAGCTGCGCGATGGCCGCTGGGGCGCGATCGAGGTGAAGCTGGGCCTTCTGCAGGTGGAGGCCGCCGCCGCCGGCCTACAGCGCTTTCGTCACCAGATCGATACCCGCCGCATCGGTGACCCCGCCTTCCTGGCGGTGATCTGCGGCAGTGGCTACGCCTACCGGCGCGCGGATGGCATCGCGGTGCTGCCGGTGGGAGCGCTGGGGCCGTGATCAGCAGGAGCCAAAACCCGCCATCTCACGCCAAACTGGCCCCATGAGCGCTGATCTGCTCCACCAAGTGGGCCCGCTGATCGTATGAATGAGGCTGAAACCCGTGCTGAGCTGATCGATCCGCTGCTGGTGGCGGCCGGTTGGGGCGTGGTGGAGGGAAGCCGCATTCGCCGCGAGTTCCCGATCGCGCCGGGGCGCCTTCAAGGTGGTGGCAAACGCGGCAAGGCGCTGAGTGCGGATGACGTGCTCAGCTACCGCAACACCACCCTGGCGGTGGTGGAGGCCAAGGCCGATTCCCTGCCCCTCACCGAAGGCGTGGGCCAGGCCAAGGAGTATGCCGCCAAGCTTCAGCTGCGCTTCGCCTACGCCAGCAACGGCAAGGGCCTCTACGCCATCGACATGGATTCGGGCGAGGAGGGGGAGGCCGAATCCTTCCCCACACCGCAAGACCTGTGGCGGCGCACCTTCGCCCAAGAGAACGCCTGGCGTGATCGCTTCGCCGCCATCCCCTACCCCGACAAGGGAGGCAGCTGGCAGATCCGCTTCTACCAGGACATCGCCGTGAAGCGGGTGCTGGAGGCGATCGCCTCGGGCCAAAACCGCATTCTGTTGACGCTGGCCACCGGCACCGGCAAAACCTCCATTGCCTTCCTGATCATCTGGATGCTGTTTGCCGCCCGCTGGAACCTGAGCGGTCAGCCCAGTCGGCGGCCTCGCATCCTGTTTCTGGCCGATCGCAACAACCTCGCCGATCAGGCCTTCAACGACTTCACCGGCTTTGCCGCCTTCGAAGACAACGCCCTGGCCCGAATCGAACCTGATGCCCTGCGCCAAAAGGGCCGGGTGCCCACCAATGCCAGTGTGTTCCTCACTATCTTCCAGACCTTCATGTGTGGCCCGCCAGTGGAGGGCAAGCCCTCCACTGGCGGGCCAGTACCCAAGCGACTTCTTCGATTTCATCGTTATCGATGAATGCCATCGCGGCGGCGCCAACGACGGCGAACTGGGCAACACCTGGCTGCGAGCATTCCAGGACAACGAAAAGACTATCCCCACCATCCTTACCACATCACAAAAACTCTCCACGGGCGTCGATGCCCGCAATGTGAGCAACATCGTGCTGCTACGTCCGGTGAACTCGATGATCGAATTCAAGCAGATCATCGGTCGTGGCACACGCCTCTACGACGGCAAGGACTACTTCACCATCTATGACTTCGTCAAAGCGCACCACCACTTCAGTGATCCGGAATGGGATGGCGAGCCCCAGGATCCCGAACCCGTTGGCCCCAGGCAAGCTCTGCCCCCAACGGAACCACCAGAACCCAAGGATCCGGACGGGGAGGACGACAGCAGCGGCCAGCGCCGCCGCCAAAAAGCCCGCATCAAGCTGGGTGATGGCAAGGAACGCTCCATCCAGCACATGATGGTGACCAGCTTCTGGCACCCAGACGGCACACCGATGAGCTCGCAGCAGTTTCTGGAACTGCTGTATGGCAGGCTGCCAGAGTTCGTCCAGGACGAGGCCGAG
>JBIIIX010000189.1:0-5844 GCA_044234415.1 Cyanobium sp. | reverse complement strand
GCCAACAGGGCGTCGAGCTGGTCGGCAGCCTGCTTAGGACTGGCGTAAGGACCGATGTGACGGGTCTGGAGTCCGTCCCTAATGGTCAGCAGATACATACAGACCAGGTGTTCCGGGCTTGTCCACGCTAGTGCGGTTTTCGTCGGCTGAACAGGTGGGAAGACCGTTGGTGGCCGCCCGATCCGGGATCGCTGGGAGCTGGTTTCTGCAGCCTTCGCTGAGATTCTGTCTTTCCCTAACCGTGCTCGGCGGGCCGACCCGCTGATCCGTGCTGATGGGGCAACCCGGGTGCCCGTGGTGGTTCATCGGCCGCTGTCTGGCCCCTTGGTTGGCGAGGCGCCCCCGCCCGTCTTGGGATCACGCCCAGCCCGATGCCACTCCACGCCTTTGCGCGCCCGATTCCCCCACACGCTGTCCAGTCGCCGATCGCGGCCGCAGGACCAGCGGTAGTAGTTGTAACGGACAGGGTTGCGATCGGCATAGTTCTGGTGGTATTCCTCAGCGGGCCAGAAGCGTTGCAGGGGCTTGATCGCCACTTTGATGTCGAGCGCTGGCCTACCGAGCTCGCGGGCCGCCGCTTGCAGGCTGCGGCGGGCTTCGTTGGCCTGGGCGGGGCCTTCGCTGAAGATCACGGCTCGATAGGAGTCACCGCGATCGCAAAACTGGCCCGCGCTATCTATGGGATCGATGTTGCGCCAATAGGCCCTCAGTAGTGCCGCATAACTGAGCCGGCTGTCGTCAAAGCGCACCAGCACGCTCTCCTGATGGCCGGTGCCACCGCCCGAGACCTGCCGGTAGGAAGGGTTTTGCAGCTGGCCGCCGCTGTAGCCGCTCACCACGCTGGTCACGCCGGGCACCGCCTCCAAGTCATGCTCCAGGCACCAAAAGCATCCCCCCGCCAACACGGCCTGTTGCACGGCGGCCCTTGCCGGCGCTGCCGGGATCAGCAGCAGCCCCAAGGTGAGGCTCAAGGCCAGCAGGCGCCTCAACATGGGGCCAGGCTGTCGAGGATGGTCGCCGCTGCCCGCTGGGTGACGCCGGGGTCCCCGAGCCGCTGGCGCAAACGGTCGTAGCCCTCAAGGATGCGCTGCCGCTCGGGGCTGTTCGGCAACAGCAGCGGTTCCACGGCGGCGGCGACGGACTCAGGGGTGAGCTGCTGCTGCAGGAGTTCCGTCACCAAGCGTTCCTCCAGCACGAGATTGACCGGCGAAATGTGCTCCACATTCAAGCGGAGGAACTGACGTGCCAAAAAAGCCGTGGGGCGACTCAGCCGGTAGGCCGTGACCTGGGGAACGCCGCGCAGCGCCAGCTCCAGATTCACGGTGCCCGACTTGGTGAGGGCCGCATCCGCCGCGGCCCAGAGCTGGGGCTTGAGCTGATCGCTCTGGTCGGCGGGGATGACGCGGCCGCGAAGGCCTGCCTGGCGCAAGGCCCGCTCCAGCACGGGCTCGAAACCCGGCTGAGCGGCTGGAACCAGAACCTCCAGCTCCGGCCGGCGGCGCTGCACCAGGGCGAGGCCTGCGGCCATGGCGGGAAGCAGATAGCGCAGCTCCTGGCGGCGTGAGGCCGGCAGGAGCAGCAGCACGGGCGCCTCGGCTGGCAGCTTGAGGGCGCTACGGGCTTGCGCCATGGAGGACAACGGCTCGAGGGTATCGAGCAGCGGATGGCCCACCCAGGTGACCTGGGCGCCGCGGGCGGCGTAAAAGCTCGCTTCCTGGGGAAAGATCGCCAGGATTTGATCGCTAAAGCCGATCAGGCGGGTGCTGCCGCCATCGCCTAATTGATAGGCCCATTCCTGAGGGGCAATATAGTAGAAAATCGGCACCTTGCGGGGCAGGCTTTTGATCTTGAGGCCCAACTTCACGTTGGCTCCCATGTAATCAATCAGCACCACCCCGTCTGGCAGCTGCTGCTTGAGCCAGCGGTGCACGCGGGCTTGGGTGGTAAACGTCGGCAGCAGCAGGGGCAGGGCCTCCACAAGGCCGATCGCCCCGAGGCCGGCGGTGTTCGCCAGCAGTTGAGCTCCAGCGGCCTGCATGCGCGGCCCACCGAGCGCCACCACCTTCAGGGGCAGTTGGCGGCGACGGGCCTCCTCGTACAGGGCAGCCACCAACAGTCCGCCTTGGAGGTCCCCGGAGACCTCACCGGTGCTGATCAGCAGGAGCGGCATCAGCGCTGCGCCGGGAGCGGGCCACGGCGACCGGGACCGATGGACTGCTCCAGAAAGCCGCACAACTCGGCGGAGGCCGGCAGTAGCACTTGCTGGCGCGCCTGGGCCAACGCCTCGGCGAGCACCAGGTCACTGCGGTAGATGAGGTTCCAGATCTCTTGCAGCTGGCGCAGCTCCTCGCCGCCGTGGAGCTCCGGCAGTCCGCTGCGGCGCAGGCCAATGCGATTCAGCCCCCGAACCCTTCCCGGATGTCCCTCCACCATGCTGTACGGCGGTACGTCGCGGTCGACGCGGCTCATGCCGCCCACCATGGCCAATGTGCCGATATGGACAAACTGGTGGATGCCCAGGACGCCGCCGATGACGGCTCGATCAGCGATGACAACATGCCCTGCCACGGCCACGCCATTAGCGATAACAATCCGATTGCCCAAATGGCAATTGTGGCCAATATGGCTGTAAGCCATTAAAAGATTGTTGTCGCCAAGGCACGTGCTCTCTCCCTCGTCCGTAGCGCGGTTAATTGTAACGCATTCGCGAATCGTGTTGCGATCACCGATCAGCACCTGGGTGGGGGCTCCACCATATTTGAGGTCCTGGGGTTCGAGGCCGATGCATGCTCCAGGAAACACGCGATTCTCTCGACCCAGCCGAACCTGACCATCGATGACCACGTGGGGACCGATGCGGCAGCCATCGCCCAGTTGCACCTCTGGCCCGATCACGCTGTAGGGGCCAATCTCTACGCCATGGCCTATCTCCGCCCGTGGATCGACCACGGCGGTGGGGTGGATGGAGGGAGCCGTCGCGGTGCTGGACATGGCTTCAGTCGACCAGGGAGAACATCAGCTCACCGGAGCAGACCAGTTGGCCTTCAACCCTTGCTTCGGCGTGGATTTTGCCAAAGCGCCGGCGTTTGAGGCTGATCAGCTCACAGCTGATGCGCAGTTGATCCCCCGGCACGACCGGGCGACGGAAGCGAACGCCATCGATGCCAGCAAACACAAACAACCCCTTGGCCAGATCTGGAATTTGGGTCACGATCAAACCTCCAACCTGGGCCATCGCCTCAACGATCAACACGCCCGGCATCAGCGGACGGCCGGGAAAGTGGCCTTGGAACTGGGGTTCGTTGAGGGTTACGTTCTTGATCGCTACGGCGCTGTGGCCTGGTTGATAATCCACCACCCGATCCACGAGGGCAAAGGGATAGCGGTGGGGCAGAAGGTTGAGAATCTGCTCACTGCTGATCTGGGGAGGTGTCACCACGGCGGCGGGGGCTTCCGGCGACCCGGGCATCGGCGGGGCAGGGCAGTCGCTGTTGGCTGATGTGACGGTCAAGGGAGACATGCGGAGGGAACGGCGGCAAGGGAGGCCATCGATCGAGCGAGTGCCGTGTGCAGCTGATGGGAGCCGCGGTAGGCGAACACTTGGGCCTGGGGGAGGCCCACCAGAGCGAGATCGCCGAGAAGATCCAAAAGCTTATGGCGCACGGGTTCCTGCTCGAATCGCAGCGGCGGGTTCAGCCAGCTGTCGCCATCGCAAACCAGGGCGTTGTCGAGGGCACCACCACGGATCAGGCCGGCGGCAAGCAGTTGCTCGAGTTGCTCCCGGAACCCAAAGGTGCGGGCCGGAGCGATCTCCGCCACGAACCGCGCCGGGGTGAGATCCAGGCTGAAAAGCTGGCGGCCAATGGCCGCCTGGGGGAACTCGATGGCCACGCCCACCCGGAGCGTTTCGGCGGGGAGTGCCGCCGCAAAGCTTGTGCCTTTCCGTTCGATCAGCCCATCGGCGGGGAGCTGCACCGCCTGTCGTGGACCCATCGGCTGGAGCCCGGCTGCGCCAATCGCTTCCACCCAGGGCAGGGCGGAGCCATCGAGAAGGGGAATCTCCTCTCCTTGAACCAGAATCTGGGCCTGGCTGACCCCACACCCGGCAAGAGCTGCCAAAAGGTGCTCAACCGTGGCCAAGCGCCGTTCCCCCAGCTGCAGAACCGTGCAAAGGCGGGTGTCGCAAACCTGGCTGGGGTGGAGGCGTTGTTCGGGTACGTGGGCCTGATCGAGCCAGGCCACGTGGTAGCCCGTGCGATCGCTCCCTTGAATCCGCACACGGCTGACCAGGCCGCTGTGCAGGCCCACGCCGCTGAGCTCCACGGCGGAGGCCAGCGTCCAGGCCTGGCTGTAATCGCTGGGCCAAGTGTTCACTAGAACTTCCAACCGACACCCAGGTTGAAGCGCCAACCCAGGGTGTCCTGGCTGGCCACCTCCAGCCGTAGCGGACCCACTGGGGTGGTGACGATCAGGCCGGTTCCGATCGAAAAGCCTGACCCCGGTTTGCCGAGCAGGCCACCGGGATTGCCGGGTACGGATCCCTGGCTGCCAAAGGTGGTACCGCCATCAATGAAGAATTCGCCACTGATGATGCTGAAAATGGGGAAACGGAATTCAATTGTTGCCTCACCGAAGCTGGTGCCAACACCAAGGTTGCAATCATAGAAGCCACGCACCGAGTTGCCGCCACCTAAACAGAAGGCTTCGTAGGGTGGGATGGTGCCGATGTTGGTGCCAGCGAGCAGCTGGAAGGCCAGCGCCTGCTTGCAATCCTCGGCCTCGCCAGGCCGCGGCCGGCAACCTTTGTAGAAGTTGAGCCAGCGCACCGGGATGTAGTGGGTCATGCCAGCTCGCAGACGGTTGAACGTGGGTGAGTTGGGGCCTACCGAGATGAACTGCTCCGTGCTCAGGCTAAGGAAATTGCCTTGGGTTGGGTTGCGGGGATCGTTGAGGGTGCTGCGGGTGGCAGCAAGCCGCAGGGCGACCAGCTGGTTGCTCACGGCACAATTGTAGGCTAGGCAGATGATCTGATTTGTATTGACAACTGGGAAAGAATTGATGAAATTGGGCAGGGACTGCGAATAGGTGATGGATGGAATGCCGTAGCTCATCGGTTGGCCGGCCGAGTTCATCGGCGTCGCCTCCTGGGCGCTCAGGCCAAGAATCACTCCCCAATTGGCACGCTTGAAGGGGTTGCCGCCATTGAGTGGCCGCACAAACTGGATATTGCCGCCCACCCGCTGCACTAAGACGGTGTTGCCATCGATCTGGAAGGTGTTGAGGCCAGCGGAGAGCAAGGCCTGTTGCAGGCTGGTTGGCGTGTAAAGGGAGGCTTCCGCAAAGTTGGCGGCGTAGGTCGCCAGGTTGGCGGCGTAGGCCGGGTTGCTCGGGGACTGAAAGAAACTGGAGACCGTCAGGATATTGCCGTTGGACGTGCCAGTGGCATTGGCGTAACTCTGGAAAATCTGCGGAGCTTCACGGCTGATAAATGCCTTGATCCGCATCGCCGTTCGATAGCGGTCGCCGCGAATCCAGGGGTCGGTGAAGGTCACATCTGCCAGCGCCCCAAACTGTCCGAAGGTGAAGCTGGTGCTCAGGTCCCAGGCGCGGCCAAGCAGGTTCGAATCCTGTAGTTGCACCTGGCCAAACACACCCTGGCTCTGGCTATATCCCAGGCCACCGGATAGAGATCCCGTCGATTGTTCGACGATGCCCAGCACGATCGTGATCCGGCCGGGGTCGTCGGCCACCGGCTTGAGCGTCACTTTGACGTCACTGAACAGACCCGTGCCGTAGAGGCGTTTGAGGTCTTCCTCGAGATCGCGGCGGTTGAACACCTGGCCG
>JBIIIX010000024.1:0-20121 GCA_044234415.1 Cyanobium sp. | reverse complement strand
CCAGGGTCCAGCGAAACTGGCCTGAGGCGGCGGCACCGCAGAGCACACCCCAAATCAGCGGCACCCAGGTGACCGGCTTCATCAGCTGCAGCCGAATCGCCCAGACATTGGTGGCCTGGGCCGCTCCCTTCATCCCCAGGAGCTGGCGGGCAGCGGATCCAGCCTGGCTGGTGGCGTCGCCGGCGGCCGGGGTCACGCTCTGGGCCGGGTCTGGTGATGCCGGATCGGCGGCAGGACCTTCAGGCACGGGAGATCGCCTCAGGCAGGGGTGATTTCGTCATCGAAGAACCAGGTGGTGGCACCGTTGTTGAGCTTCACCACCACGCCGATACCCTTGCCATCGGTCACGCGCAGGTCCGTGACCGTGCCCGTGGCGTCAGCCTTGAGGGCAGCGACGAGGTCGGCGGGGATGCGGTCGCGCACCCGGGTGACCCTCACCTTGGAGCCGATCGTGATGGCAGCCTGGGACATCGCCTGCGCGTCGTAACTGGCCGCGCAACATTACCAGCCAGCCCCGGTTGCCCCGCCCATGGTCGCCAAGCGCATCATCCCCTGTCTCGATGTGGCCGATGGCCGTGTGGTGAAGGGGGTCAATTTCGTGGGCCTGCGCGATGCTGGCGACCCGGTGGAGCTGGCCTGCCGCTACAGCTCCTCCGGGGCGGATGAGCTGGTGTTTCTCGACATCGCCGCCAGCCACCAAGGGCGCGACACCCTGGTGGAGCTGGTGCAACGCACCGCCGAGGCGGTGACCATCCCCTTCACGGTGGGCGGCGGCATCAGCAGCGTGGCCGGCATCACCACCTTGCTGCGGGCCGGCGCCGACAAGGTGAGCCTGAACTCCGCCGCCGTGCGCGACCCCGACCTGGTGGCCCGGGGCGCCGAGCGCTTCGGCTGCCAGTGCATCGTGGTGGCCATCGATGCCCGCCGCCGGGCCAGCCCTGGCGGCGATACCGCCGCGCCGGTCGGCTGGGATGTGTACGTCAAGGGTGGTCGCGAGAATACCGGCCTCGATGCGGTGGCTTGGGCCCGCCAGGTGGTGGCCCTGGGGGCGGGCGAGATCTTGCTCACCTCCATGGATGGCGATGGCACCCAGGCCGGCTATGACCTGGCGCTCACCCGTGCCGTGGCTGAGGCGGTGGAGGTGCCGGTGATCGCCTCCGGCGGCGCCGGCTGCATCGATCACATCGCCGCGGCGCTGCAACAGGGCCAGGCTGCCGCGGCACTGCTGGCCTCGCTTCTGCACGACGGCGTCCTCAGCGTGGAGGCGATCAAACAGGATTTGCTCGGGCGGGGCTTGCCGCTGCGGCCACTGCTTACGCAGCCGCCACTGCTTACGCCGCCGCCACTGCTTTCGCCGCCGCCAGTGCGACAGCAGCCGTGACCGGCAGCAGCTCACGACGGCGACCCACGTGTCGTTACATTGAGAAGCGAGAAGACTTGTGTCTCGCCCCGCCGTGACAGCCCTCTCTTCCCTCTCCGCACCCCTAGCCACCGCCCTGGCGCTGCTGATGATGGCCGCTGTCATCGCTCTAGTCGCCTGGGCGCTGCAGCTGATGCAGTCCGCCAACGACAGCCGTGAGTTTTCGCTGATGCTGGCTGGTTGCATGGTGTGCTCCGCCGCCGTGGGACTGGCCACGGTGATGGTGCTCACGTTCACCAGCCCGGAACGGGTGCACGCCCGTGACCTGGTGGACCGGCCCGATCAGGCCGCCGGCATCAGCCTCGACGCGATCGTGCTTCCCTGGGACCCCCCTCTGCAACGCCCATCCCTTGCGCCCCGGTGATCCGGCCGCTGTTCGCGACCTGTTCGAAGCCATCGCTCCCCAATACGACCAGCTGAACGACTTGCTCAGCCTGGGACTGCATCGGCTGTGGAAACGCCAGGCCCTGCTGCGGTTGGCGCCTCGGCCAGGCGGCCTCTACCTCGACCTCTGCTGCGGCACCGGGGACCTGGCGCTATTGCTGGCGGAACGGGTCCGGCCAGGAGGCTCCGTTCTCGGCCTCGATGCCGCCGCGGCGCCGCTGGAGCTGGCCCGCCAACGGGCGGCCCGTCGGCCCTGGTTGCCGCTGCGCTGGCGCCAGGGGGATGCCCTGGCCACCGGATTGCCGGATCGCTGCTTCGATGGGGCGGCCCTGGCCTATGGCCTGCGCAACCTCGCCGATCCCCAGGCCGGCTTGCGGGAGCTGCATCGCCTGCTGCGCCCCGGCGGTCGGGCCGTGGTTCTGGATTTCAACCGTGTCGATCCCGTGGCGGGCGGAGGCGCCAGGGCGATCGCCGCCTTCCAGCGGGCCTACCTACGCCGGCTGGTGGTGCCGGCGGCCCGCTGGTTTGGCCTGCCCGAGCACTACGCCTACATCGAGGCCAGCCTGGAGCGTTTCCCCACCGGGGCGGAACAGCAGCGGCTGGCGCTGCGAGCTGGGTTCCAGATGGCCCGCCACGAACCCCTGGCCGCCGGTCTGATGGGGCTGTTGTGCCTGACGGCATGAAACGAGGCCGCCGCCGCTCAAAGGAGACAATGGCGCAGCGTCCGCGACCATGCCGGCAGCTCTCGCGCCGCGCTTGCGGTGCGTGCCGGGTCTGACGCCCGTCAGGCCGCCCTGGCGACGCCGCCTGGCCGTTCGGCCCTCTCACCGCCCCCACGATGCACTTCCAGGACATCATTGGCAGCCTCAATCGCTTTTGGAGCGAGCGAGGCTGCCTGATCCTCCAGCCCTACGACACCGAGAAGGGGGCCGGCACCATGAGCCCCCACACGGTGTTGCGGGCGATTGGGCCAGAACCCTGGGCCGTGGCCTACCCCGAACCCTGCCGCCGCCCAACCGACGGACGCTACGGCGACAATCCCAACCGAGCCCAGCATTACTTCCAATATCAGGTGCTGATCAAGCCGTCGCCGGCCGGCATCCAGGAAACCTACCTGCAATCACTCGAAGCCCTGGGCATCGCCCCGCTCGAGCACGACATCCGCTTCGTGGAAGACAATTGGGAGTCGCCAACCCTAGGGGCCTGGGGCGTGGGCTGGGAGGTGTGGCTGGATGGCATGGAGGTCAGCCAGTTCACCTACTTCCAACAGTGCGGCGGGCTCGACTGCCGACCGGTCTCGATCGAGATCACCTATGGCCTCGAACGGCTAGCGATGTATCTGCAGGATGTGGAGAGCATCTGGGAGCTGCGCTGGAATGGCGAGCGCCGCTATGGAGAGATCTGGCTGCCCTTCGAGAAGGGCCAATGCACCTACAATTTTGAGGCCTCCAACCCCGAGCGGCTACAGCAACTTTTCGCGATCTACGAGGCGGAGGCCGGCGATCTGATCGCCAAGGGCCTGCCCGCTCCAGCCCTCGACTTCGTGCTCAAGTGCAGCCACACGTTCAACCTGCTGGAGGCCCGCGGCGTGATCTCGGTGACCGAGCGCACTGCCACCATCGGCCGCATCCGCCATCTGGCGCGTCAGGTGGCTGAGGCCTGGTTGGCGGAGCGGGAGGCGCTGGGCTTTCCGCTGTTGGAGACGGCGCCAGACTGAGGCGGAACTGAGTCCTCCCCACTGCTTGCTGGCCGACCGCTCACCAAGGCGCGTCTCACTCGGGCAGCGGCTGTAGGCGCCAGGCGTTAACTCCTCAACAGTGCTTCTGCTCGGCTGCTCACTGCAAGTTGGCATCGGCAAGGATGCAGGCATCGCGATTGGCTGTGTTGCCAATCTCCACCGTGCGGATGGTTCAATCAATCGCCCGGCTCTTTGTCCGGCAGCGGATCTGGCAACAGCTGCGCCAGCAAGCCCACCGCCATCAGCACACCGCCCAGCCCCAGGGCCAGAGGACGATTCGCCGCCGCCGGGCCGTCACCGATCCAAGCGGCGGCCGCAAAAAAAGATCCCCCCAGCAGCAGACTCGGCACCAGAACGATGCCCTTGGCGGTTCGATTCAGGCTCATGGGCAGCAGGCTAGGCGCAGGGAGCAGGCTGAGCGAGCCCTGCGGCCAGCAGGGCTTTTGCCGGATCCCCATCCTCTGAGTCGAGGCTGCTGATCCGGGCGAGCATCTCGCCATCGCGGATTCCGAGGGGCCGAAGATTCACCCGACGGTGGCGGGGCAGCAGCTGGCGCAGCAATTGGGTGGCTTCCGCCGCGGATTCGGGGGGCACCGCCACGCAGCCCAAGCGCACCGCGGTGCTGCGATTGCCATCGCCAATCAAGAGGCGATCAGGCCCCGTGACCTGCAGCACCTCAGCGGCAGAGGCCTCAGCGGCAAAGGCGCCGAAACCGGCAGTCAGGGCAAGCGGCCCTACGACCAACTCCAAACAGAGGAGCAGGACTGCCAGCAGACCTCGCAATCCGAGCGGCTTCGGGGGATGGTGGGGGAGAGGAGCGCTCAGAGCTTGCTGCCGCAGGCCGGGCAAAAATGGTGGGCGCTGGCGGTGGTGGTGCCGCAGGCGCCGCATTGACGCACCGTATCGATCGCCAGCTCGGGATGGCTGGGCAATCCCACCATCTGGGCGTTGCTGGCCCCGGGGGGAACCATGGGATAACAATTTTCATCGCGTCGCACCCGCACATCCACGAAGGCTGGGCCGGGGTGGTCCAGGGCTGCCTGGAGTTGGCTGCGCAGCTGCTCGCGTTCGCGGATCTCCACCCCCAGCACTCCGAAGGCGCTGGCGAGCGCCTTGAAGTCAGGCATGCCCTGGGTCATCTCCGAGCTGGAATAGCGATGGTCGTAGAAACTCTCCTGCCACTGGCGCACCATGCCCTGCCAGCCGTTGTTGACCACCACAACTTTCACCGGCAGCTGGTACTGGGCGATCGTGCCAAGTTCCTGGATGTTCATCAAAATGCTGGCGTCGCCGGCCACGCAGATCACCTGTTCCTCAGGCCGAGCCATCTGGGCACCCATGGCGGCGGGCATGCCGTAACCCATGGTGCCCAGGCCGGCGCTGCTGATCCAGCGGCGCGGGCCGGTGTTGAGAAACTGGGCTGCCCACATCTGATGCTGGCCAACATCGGTGGTGTAGATAGCTTTGGGCGCAAGTTCGCGCAGAGCGATCAACACTTCCTGAGGGGCGATCTCGCCAGTGGGAGTAGGGATTACCAATGGATAGTGCTGTTTCCAGGCGGCGATCCGCTGCAGCCACATCTGGGTGCGGCCGCAGTGATCCTCACCGCTGGAGGCCTGGAGCAGGGCTTCCACGGCGGCGCGCACATCGGCAATGATCGGCACGTCTGGCATGCGGTTCTTGCCCACCTCAGCCGGATCGATATCGATGTGAATGACCCGAGCCCTGGGCGCGAAGCTGTCCAGCCGTCCCGTGACCCGATCATCAAAGCGGGCGCCTGCGGCGATCAACAGATCGCATTCGGTGACGGCGAAGTTGGCATAGGCGGTGCCGTGCATGCCGAGCATGCCGACGGATAGCGGGTGGTTCTCATCGAAAGCGCCCTTGCCCATCAAGGTGGTGGTGACCGGCAACTGGAAGCGTTCCGCCAGGGCCTGAAGCGGCCCGTGGGCGCCGGCGGAGATCGCTCCACCTCCGACATAGAGCAGGGGCCGGTGAGCGTCCCGAACCAGCTGGAGAGCGTCGCTGATGGCTTGATGACGGGGCTGCGGCGGCGCCTTAAAGCCAGCGGGAATCGCCGTGCCAGGTTCCACCGGGATGTAATCGAACTCCTCGACCCCCACATCCTTGGGAACATCGATCAGAACAGGGCCCGGTCGGCCGTTGCTGGCAATGAAGAAGGCTTCGGCGACGATGCGGCCAATGTCCGCGGGATTCCGCACCACCCAGGAGTGCTTCACGATCGGCAAGGTGATGCCGAAGATGTCGGTCTCCTGAAAGGCATCGGTGCCGATGGCGGCCCGGGGGACCTGGCCAGTGACCACCACCATCGGCACGGAATCCATCTGGGCGGTGGCGATGCCGGTGACCAAGTTGGTGGCGCCAGGACCTGAGGTGCCAAAACACACCCCCACCTGGCCTGTGGCGCGGGCATAGGCATCCGCGGCATGGGTGCCTCCCTGTTCATGGCGCACCAGGATGTGGCGCAGCCAGCCCCGGGCTTCCGCCTTGTGCAGTTCGTCGTAAATCGGCAGGATCGCCCCGCCCGGGTAGCCAAAGATGTGTTTCACCCCATGGCGATGCAGGGCGTCCATCAGCGCATAGGCACCGCTGACCCGCCGGGGATAGCCACCGTCAGCGCTGACGGGTGGCCGAGATCCTGAGCTGGCGGTGGTGGCAGCCGGGTTCAAGGGCGTGAGCGTCACGGCGATCGAGCGACGGATAGGGGACCTGGGGACCGGGGGCGACCCGGGCAGGCATGGATCAGCCGCCGAGGTGCCGAAGCAACGCATCAGCGGAACTGTCTCAGATTAGGGGGAGCGACCCGGGGGGCAACACGGGGAGCAACACGTTGTGCGGAACGTTCTGCGGCACGTTGGGCGACAGTGCGACGACTGGCCGCCATGGCCTGCAGGATCCGAGCTGGATCCAACGACACCCCCTTGTAGCGGATGCCCCAGTGCAGGTGGGGGCCGGTGGTGCTGCCGCTGAGCCCCACATGGCCAATCAGCTCGCCACGGCCCACCCTCTGGCCGAGCGTCAGCTGAACGGGACCGCTGCGATAGATGCGTCTTGCCGCTTCACCCGCAAGATGGCAATAAACATGCTCGTAATCGCCCGAGCGGATCACCAGCCCGTTGCCGCAGCCCCCATCGGCGATCACTTCCACCACCGTTCCTGCCCACCAGCTCAGGATGGGAGAGCCCAAGGGAGCGGCGATGTCGATGCCATCGTGATGGCGCGCGTCCCCTGCAAGGGGGTGAAAGCGCATGCCATAGCCACTGGTGAATCCGGCAAAGCTGCTCACCGGAAACACACCGGCCAGCCAGCCGTTGGCGTGGGACTCGCCGGGGCACAGCCATAGGGGGGCTGCGGCCAGGAGGGCCAGGGCGCGGCGCTGCAGCCGATCAGAGCAAACCAAGGGCATGGAGCGGTCCGCGTCCACTGATCAACTCCAGCAGGAAAGCAGAAAAGCCCAACATCGCCAATCGGCCATTCCAGACCTCGCTGCTGTTGTTCCAACCCCAAGCCCACTTGTCTTGGGGATAGAGCTTCACCTTGGTGGGCAGGCGGGCCGCCTGCTCCAGGTTGATCTCCGGACCGCTGAGCGCCTGCTGCACAAGATCGGCCAGGCCACTGATGAAGGTGGGGTCGGTATCGAGGGCGGGAACACGGCGGAAGTGGCGGATGCCGGCCTCCGTGGCAATCTCCCGGTACTCGATATCGATCTCCTCCAAGGTTTCAATGTGTTCGCTCACAAAGCTGATCGGCACTACCACCAGGTCCTTCACGCCCGCCTTGCCCAGGTCCCGCAGGGCATCCTCGGTATAGGGCTTGAGCCACTCCACGGGGCCGACCCGGCTTTGATAAGCCAGCGTGAAGGGATTGGCATGACCGAGCCGTTCCCGCAAGCGCGCCATGATCAGGGCCGCACAGGCCTCAATCTCCTGCTGGTAGGGATCTCCGGCTTCCTCCACATAGCTCTTCGGCACGCCGTGGGCGCTGAAGAAAACATGGGCTTCGGCGGGATGCTCGGCCGCGAGAACTTGCCGTTCAATCAGACCGGCCATAGCGTCGATGTAGCCGGGATGGTCAAACCAGCTGCGGATGCAGCGGATGGGCAGGCGCTGGAAGGTGGCATCCGCCTGGCGCAGCCGTTGCAGCTCCCGGAAGCTCGAGCCGCTGGTGCTGATCGAGAACTGGGGATAGAGGGGCAGCACCACCACCTCCTCAATGCTGTCGGCCTTGATGTCCGCCACCGCGGACTCGGTGAACGGGTGCCAGTAGCGCATCGCCACGTAGCTGGTGGCCTCCACGCCGCGCTGCCGCAGGCTGCTCTGCAAATCGCGCGCCTGTTGCTCGGTGATCCGGCGCAGCGGCGAACCGCCTCCGATCGCCCGGTAAGCCTCCTGAGACTTGCTGCTGCGCAACGTGCTGATCAGCCAAGCCAGAGGTTTCTGCAACGCCGGGGTGGGCAGTCGGATGATTTCTGGATCGGAAAACAGGTTGTAGAGGAACGGTCCGACATCTTGAATGCGCTCCGGGCCCCCGAGGTTCAGCAGCAGCACCCCGACCTTGGCCATGCCCCGCAAGCCTTAAACCACGTAGCGTAATGCCAGCAAGCGGAAGCACGGCGCGCCCCGGGCCACGTTCGGCAGGGGCGATGCCCTCTGGCCCGCCCCGTCAGGGACCGTTATGGTCGCGCCAGCGCCTGCGCCAGATCACGCCATGGGGGCCAGGATCGCTTCCCTGAGGCCTGACCCACAGCCCCGTGGCAACGCCAAAGCGGTACGACGTGATCCCCTTGAGGACCAGGCCGATGATTTCGGGCCGCTCGATGCCCGCCTAGAGGCCTACAACTCCACCCTGGCTCAACTGGGCATTGGCCTGAGGCTGGAGCGGCGCGGAGGGAGAATCGGCATCCGTGGGACGTTGCCCCTGCGTCAAGGCCAAGGACAGCGGGTCCAGCGGCTCAGCCTGGGGCTGCCGGCCACGGGCCGGGGTCTGGAGGCCGCCTTGGCCAAGCTGCGGCTCGTGGCTGGCCAGCTGGAAGTGGGCGGCTTTCATTGGCCGGATTGGTCTCCTGAACGGCCCAGCCATGGGCCAGAGGCCAGGGCGGCGGGTTCGCCGCGATCGGCCCAGCGTCGCCCGCCGAGCCAGAGCGGCACGTGCTCCCCCCCCCATGCCGACACGGCGGTGACAGCAGGCCGCTGGGGAGCCTTACCCCCCAGCCGGGACAGCAACTTGGCGCTGTTGATCGCGGCGTGCGAGAGCTTCGAGCGCCACTTCAACCAGGCTCCTCGTCGCCGCCATCGCGCTGGAAGCCGCAGCACCTGGACGGCCGCCTATCGCCCCTACCTTCGTCGCCTGCTGGCGCTAGCCGCCGCAAGCGCCTCGGACCGCCTCAGCAGCGACCTGCTGCTGCGCACCCTGGAGAGTTACGCACCTGGCAGCTCCGGACGGCAACGTTGCGCTTCCGCCCTGGCGGCCCTGGCCGACCAGCAGGGGGTCACCCTGCCCAGCGACTGGCGCGAGCGCAGCGGTGGCTATGGACTGCATGCGGCCCGTTTCCGCCTTCTGCCGAGCGATGAGCAGATCCTGAAGCTGGTGCAGCAGATTCCGAACCCCGCTTGGCGACTCGCCTACGGGCTGATGGCCACCTACGGCCTGCGCAACCACGAGGTGTTTTATTGCGACCTTTCCTCCCTCGCTCCGGGGGGGGATCGGGTGCTGCGGGTGCTGCCCAGCAGCAAGACCGGCGAACATCAAGTGTGGCCCTTTCAGCCCGAATGGGTGGAGTGGTTCGAGTTGGAGCGGTTGGGCCGCGACCCCACGGGCCTGCCGCAGGTGAGCCGCGACCTGAGCCGCACCACCCTCCGCCACGCCGGTCGCAGGGTGGCGGAGCAGTTCCGTCGCTACGACCTGCCGATCACCCCCTACGACTTGCGCCACGCCTGGGCGGTGCGCACCATCCACATCGGTTTGCCCGACACCGTGGCCGCTCGCATGATGGGGCACTCCGTGGCGATCCACACCCGCACGTATCACCACTGGATCACCCGCCGCGATCAGCAGCGGGCCGTGGATGCGGCTCTGGCCCGGCGGCCGGAGGCCTGAGCGCAACCGCGGCAGCCGGCGCTGGGGCGCAAACTAGGGTTCAAGCGGCCATCATCATCCTGGATCACCCCTATCCCGTTGAGTCTCCGGCTGGGGTTTCCGCCAGCTTGAGCGAGCCCTCCCTCGACAGCGAGGCCGAAACCCTTGGCCCTGGCGGCGATCTGGCGCCGGAGCGGGATCCCGAGGCCTATCGGCGCCGCATGGAGCGACGCAAAGCCGTCCAGCGCCAACGGGTTGGAGAGCGAAGCCTTGAAAAGGGGCTGGTGCTGGTGTTCACCGGCGATGGCAAGGGGAAAACCACGGCGGCATTGGGGCTCGTGCTGCGCACCTTGGGCCATGGCGAGCGGGTGGCGGTGATCCAGTTCATCAAAGGCGGTTGGCAACCTGGGGAGGCCAAGGCGCTGATGCGCTTCGGCGATGATCTGGCCTGGCATGCCCTCGGCGAGGGGTTTACCTGGGAAACCCAAGACCGGGAGCGCGATCGTCAGCTCGTCCAGGAGGCCTGGGCCTGCGCCTTGGGTTACTTGGCCGATGCCCAGCGACGCCTGGTGGTGCTGGATGAGGTGAATGTGGCGCTGCGGCTTGGCTATCTGAGCCTGGAGCAGCTGTTCGAGGGTCTGGGGAGACGGCCGCCGCTCACCCATGTGGCCTTGACCGGACGGGGAGCGCCGACCGAGCTGATTGCCAGGGCTGATCTGGTGACGGAGATGCGGTTGCTACGCCATCCCTTCCGGGAGCAGGGTGTACGGGCCCAACCGGGGATCGAGTACTGATCCAGCGCCAGGCGGGCCGCGGCGACCGCCCCGAGCGGTTGCTTGGCTGCCAGCCTCCAGGCCGCTTGCTACTGTGCGCCAGATCGAGGCTCCAATGGCTTACCGGCGCGTTTTGCTCAAGCTCAGCGGTGAAGCGCTGATGGGAAATCAGGGATATGGAATCGATCCAGCGATTGTTTCTGCGATCGCCACAGATGTGCTTGAGGTTGTCTCGGCTGGCACGCAGCTCGCCATTGTGGTGGGGGGCGGCAACATCTTTCGCGGGCTCAAGGGCTCCGCGGCCGGCATGGACCGGGCCACGGCGGATTACGTCGGCATGCTCGCCACCGTGATGAACGCCATCACCCTGCAGGATTCGCTGGAGCGTGCCGGAGTTCCGACCCGGGTCCAGAGCGCCATCTCGATGCAGGAAGTGGCCGAGCCCTACATCCGTCGGCGCGCCATTCGCCACATGGAAAAAGGTCGCGTTGTGATCTTTGCCGCTGGCACCGGCAACCCGTTCTTCACCACAGACACCACTGCGGCCCTACGAGCGGCTGAGATTGGCGCTGATGTGGTGTTCAAGGCCACCAAGGTGGATGGTGTCTACGACCGCGATCCGCAGCACCATCCCGATGCCAAGCGCTACGACACATTGACGTTCCTGGATGTACTGAGTGATGAGTTGGCAGTGATGGATGGCGCCGCCATTGCCCTCTGCAAGGACAACGCCATTCCCATCGTGGTGTTCGACGTGTTCGTTCGAGGCAACATTCGCAAAGCTGTTGCCGGTGAATTCATCGGCACCAGAATTGTTCCCCATCGCTGACACCGAGCCCGTCGGCCCTTCGTCCACCAATTCCCCCACGTTCCAGCTGCCCCGCCATGGATCTCGAAGCCAGCATGCGCAAGACGGTGGAAGCCACCCAACGCACCTTCAATACCATTCGCACCGGTCGAGCGAACCCCACCCTGCTCGATAAAATTGTTGTCGAATATTACGGCGCTGAGACACCGCTGAAATCTTTGGCAACCCTTTCAACACCCGATTCCCAGACCATCCAGATTCAGCCGTTCGACAGCAGCTCGATCAACAGCATTGAGAAGGCGATTGGCATGAGCGATCTTGGGCTTACCCCCAATAACGACGGCCGAGCCATCCGCATCAATATCCCACCGCTGACCCAGGACCGTCGCAAGGAGCTGTGCAAGTTGGCTTCAAAGTATGCGGAAGAAGGCAAGGTTGCACTTCGCAATGTTCGGCGGGATGCCATCGATAAGATCAAAAAACAGGAAAAAGATGGTGATCTCTCTGAGGATCAAAGCCGTGATCAGCAGGATCACATCCAGAAGCTGACAGACCGTTTCATTGCTGAGGTCGAGAAACATCTGGCCGAAAAGGAAGCCGATATTTTGAAGGTGTGAACCAAGTCGAAGTCCTGGTCGTCGGAGCTGGAGCCGCCGGAGCAGCCACAGCTGCCCAGCTGGCCCGGCGCGGTCGTTCGGTGTTGCTCTGTGACGCCGCTCCACCGGGCCTGGCCAAAAGCTGTGGCGGAGGCATGGCCGCCTCGGTGCAGCGCTGGTTCCCCTTCGATCTTTCCCCCTGCGTTGAGCAGGTGATCCAGCGGGTGCGTTTCACCTGGTGCCTGGAGGATCCGGTGATTGCCGAGTTGCCTGGAACCGCCAACTTCTGGATCGTTCAACGAGCCAAGTTTGACGCCTTCCTCACACAACAGGCCGTGGCTGCCGGGGCTCGCTTGTTGCAACCCTGTGCGATTGAAAGCATCGAGCCCGCCGGGCAGGGCTGGGAGGTTCGCGATCGTGAAGGGCGTCTGCACGCGGCTCGGGCGGTGGTCATCGCTGACGGGTCGGGATCACGCTTTGCCGCACCGCTGGGCCTAGGGCCTCCCCGGCCACGCTTCGCCTCCACAGTGTCGGTGGAATGCAAAACAGCGGTCACGGAACCCGATCAGGCTCGTTTCGATTTCGGCCTCGTCCATCACGGCTTTTGTTGGGGGTTTCCTCGCCGCGACGGCTGGAGCATCGGTGTTGGCACATTCATTGGTCAGGAGGAAGCGGACACCGATGCCGTACTGGCCGCTCTCTTGCCCTCCCTGGGGATCGATCCCGCCGCTACCCAACGACAGCATGGTCGCCTACGGCTGTGGTCAGGCCACTTCCCCCTGCATCGCGAAGGCTTGGTGGCGGTCGGAGACGCCGCCTCGCTTTGCGACCCGTTTCTCGCGGAGGGCTTGCGGCCGGCACTGCTCAGCGCCACCCGAGCGTCGGCAGCTTTGGATCGCTGGCTCGCCGGTGAGCGGGGCGCCTTGGCTGACTACAGCCTGACCATGCGACGAGAGTGGGGGGATTCGATGGCCTGGGGCAAACGCATCGCCCAAGTGTTCTACCGACTGCCCAAAGTGGGCTATCAGCTCGGCGTGAAACGTCCGACAGCACCCCAGCGAATCGCTGAGATTTTGTCTGGCGAAGTGGGCTATGGAGACATCGCCCAACGCGTGATCAAACGACTGATGTTTCAACGGGGTTAATTCGTTACCCGCTGCCGGATGGAAACAACTCCAGCCACTAGATAAGCTGCCAGCAGGCGTGCAGGATAGCCAGGCCGAGGTTTCTTGTCTCGGACGATGACAGAGGATGGATCGGAGCAGAGGCGTGGCTGGGGAAAGGAAAGTCGCTCAGCGTAGACAATCCTTGAGATGGCGAAGCCGCTCTTCAATCGAGCCGAGAAGTTCGATAGCAAACATAGGAGATTCCTGAACGGCAAACAAAAACTTCTCGCGATTCATCACCAGAACACGGCAGGGGCTTAGTGCTGTGGCCTTGCCGAAGCGGCGGTGATCGTGGGTGACGAGCGCTCCGGCGCCGAAGACATCGCCAGCTTGAATTTGCTCCACCTGGCCAGCTTCACTCCAGCTCAATTCGACGCTGCCTTCCAGCAGGCCAAACATGCAGTCTCCGGGTTCTCCGGACCGGAAGATGACCTCCCCTTCGGCAACATCAAGGACCTCGCCTTGGCCGGCCAAGGCACGCATGGTATCGAGAGCGTTCAAGGTTTACGGAGTAAAGGGGAAATGTTTGGCGTCAGCCTGAAACATCGTAAGCCGCCTACCGGCTGATCGCCAGGGCGGCGCCCAAGCCTCCCCGCACATCAGCCGGGGCAAGCCGACCATCTTTGTCCGTGTCGAGAGCATCGAAGACAGCATCACTGCCCAGCCATTCCTCACGGGTGATGCATCCGTCACCATCGAGATCATTGAGCAGAAAGATTTCGTGGACGGCATGACTGAACGCCGCACCACCCTCAAGTACCGCAAGCCGATGGGCCAGCTGTGCCTCCAGGGTTTCGATGGCCTTGCAAAATCCTTGGATGCCTTCACCTAACTTATCCTTCGCCATCGTGTCGGCGGCCATCATGCTGATGAACATGGCCTCGTCCACATGGATTTGCTCCGTTGTCGCGGCGGGGGATGAGGGATCGAGACGCCGCTCAAGAACAGCTTCAGAGCCGCGTAATTGCTCCATCAAGGCAGGGGAAATTGTGAGCAAATCGCAACCAGCGAGCTCAATTATTTCTTCCACATTACGGAAGCTCGCGCCCATGACTTCAGTTTTGTAGTTGTAGGTCTTAAAGTAGTGAAAAATCTTGGTCACCGAGATCACGCCGGGATCCTCCGGTCCGGGATAGTGATCACGCCCCGACTTCTTTTTGTGCCAATCGAGGATTCGTCCAACGAAGGGGGAGATCAGCGTAACGCCGGCCTCGGCGCAGGCCACGGCTTGGGCAAAACCGAACAGCAGGGTGAGATTGCAATGAATGCCCTCTTGCTCAAGCTTTTCGGCTGCGCGAATGCCTTCCCATGTGGAAGCGATTTTGATCAGTACGCGCGAGTTGCTGATGCCTGCTTGGTTGTAGAGCGAAATCAGCTTGCGCGCCTTGGCGATCGTCGCCTCGGTGTTGTAGCTCAGACGCGCATCGACTTCGGTGGAAACCCGTCCGGGGACGATGCGCAGGATCTCCTTGCCAAAGGTGACGCTAATCTCATCGAGGGCTTCAGCCACCACATCCTCCGCGGAAGCTTCAGGGCCGAGCAACTGGCGCGACTCTTGCAAGGAGCGATCGATCAGATCCTGGTAGGCCGAGATCTGGGCTGCGGCCAGGATCAGTGATGGATTGGTCGTCGCGTCTTGAGGGGTGAACTGGCGAATGGCATCAATGTCTCCAGTGTCGGCAACCACCACGGTCATGGTGGCCAGTTGGTCGAGGAGGTTGGCCATCGGTCGCTCGTGGTGGGGCATGGGTACTCCACCAACGCTAGCCACGCAGACGGGTCTGCCCAGGTTCGGGCGATCAGCTTGTTGGAATCCCTACAGGCGAGGTCGTTGCCATCGCTTCAGCTGCGCTTGGCGGGTTTGGCCGTGAGGCTCGCGATCGGACGACTCGGAGGGATCTTCTCGATCACCAAAAGCGCCTCCACGATCTGGCGGGCTACAGGCAACGCCACGGTGGAGCCATAGGCGTTACCTCCTTGGGGCTCATCGACGACGACAACGACCACATAGCGAGGATCTTCGACGGGAAGGATGGCGACGAAGCTACAAATCCTAGCTCCTGGAATGTAAACACCATTGCGAGCTTTCTGGGCTGTTCCTGTCTTTCCGCCGATCCGATAACCAGGGATTCGAATACCTTTACCAGTGCCGCTGTCGACCACGCTTTCCATCCAATTCACCACGGTGCGGGTGACTTTGCTATCGAGCAGCTGAAGGCCCGTTGGCCGATCTGTGCTGGCCAAGGCCTCTCCGGAGCGCAGCCCCCTGGTGATATGAGGGCTGACCAAACGGCCGCCATTGGCAAGCATGGCGTGCAGTTGCAGCAGTTTGAGAGGTGTCAACGAAAAACCCTGGCCAAAGGAGGCGACCGCCGGTTCGATGGGCGCTTGCTTAAATTCGGTTTCGGATTTTAGCTGTCCCGCCACGGCGCCAGGAAGATCAGTATCGGGTGTTTCATCAATGCCGATCCTGTGCAGCCAGTGCCAGAAGCGCTGGGGCTTCACATTGCGCATCGCCTGTACCATGCCAACATTGCTTGACACTTGCAATACTGTTGGGAAATCGATCAAACCATAGGCGCTACGATCATTGTTAAAGATCGGCCAACCGCCAATCGTAAGATTTCCAGTGTCCTGAACCTTGCCTTTCGCTTCGATGGCCTTCTCCTGAAGCGCGATGGCTAAGTTAATCGGCTTGAACGTTGATCCTGGCTCATAGAGATCCTGAACCGACCACTCCCGGAACAGACCTGGTTTGTAGCTCCAATAGCGGTTCGGGTCGTAGCCGGGAGCGGAGACCAAGGTGAGCATTTCGCCCGTGCGGGCGTCGATCACCATGGCGGCGCCTCGCTTGGCGTTCCATTTCTTCACTTGGCGGCTCAGGGCCTGCTGGGCCACCTGCTGCAGGCGCGCATCAAGCGTGAGCTGCAGACGGAGGTCATCGTCATAGAGAGATCCGGGGACGAGGCCATCGGGAAGGGGCGTGCCGTCCGCACCCTTGCGCATGCTGATCGTGGATTCCTGTCGCCGCAGATCCTGGTCTCGACTCTGCTCAAGCCCGGCCTGCGGCACCCGCTCCAGATTTAGAAACCCCACCACGTTGGCGAACAGGGAGCCCTGGGGATAAATCCGCTGGGGGTAGGCCTCGAGATCAAGACCGCTGATGCCGAGTGCTCTAACCCGTTGAGCTGTTTCCGGATCCAAGGCCGCAGCCAGCTTGACACCGCTGCGCCGCTGGCCAACCGTGCTCACCAACTCATCGCTTGACCGTCCCAGAACAGGTGCCAGCTTGGCCATCACGTCGGCGACAGGACGAACGCTGCGTGGTTCATCGCCGGGAACGTTGAAGTAGCGGGGGTGTGCCCAGAGCCGGAAGCGCTGTTCATCAATCGCGACCAACCTGCCCATGCGATCGACGATTGTGCGGCGGGTTCCGATCGGTTTGATCGTCTGCGTCTGGATGGCTCTGGCCCGAGCTTCCAGGCGAGACCCCTCCACGATCTGAAGCCAAGCCAGTCGGCCGACCAGGCCCGTTAATGCGGCACACAACAGAAAGTAGACCGCGATCATGCGGCCTCTGGGCAAGGGTTGGATTTCCACAACCCTGGCCTGTCGATCACTCCGCCCTGGCCTTGAGGCTGGCCCCTGAGAGAGGGGAGATGATCCAGCCGGTCGGATGCCTCCGGGAGGATGGCGGCGCTCGGAGGCCCTGCTCATCAGTACCCCGCCGGCATGGGACGGAGTTGAAGGTTGGCCAGCAGGGTCAGGCCCGCATGGGTTGGCGCCGCACTGGGTTCGTGGAGATGGATCAGGTTCTCACTGTTGGTGGGCACCAAATGCCCAGGACGATGGGCCATGCCGAGATGGTGCTGCTCCAGCAGGGCCGTGGACTCTTGCAGCCGGTGGGTGAGAACTTTCGCCGCCTGGAGCTTGGCAAAGCTGTCCGCCCATTGGGTCTGCCAGTGCAGCGTGAGCGCACTCAACCCCAGCATCGACAGCCCGATGCCGACCAGGGCACCCGTGGAGGCGCGGTGCAGATGGGCCAGCCAGGGCGCTCGACGTTCAATTCGCCTGGCCGAGAGGGATCCCTGGATGATCTCCAGGGACGGAGTAGCGCCTCGTGAGGACGGGACACGGCGTCGGGCCGGACGGGCGACGGAGCGCTCAAGCACTGGGCTAACGGAGGCGACCAAGGCGACGGCACAACGCAATGCGCAAGTGAACCACCCAGGACGGCGCAGAGCAACCCACGCCCTTGTTCAGTCAGCCAGCAACCACAGGTTCACGAAGGTCAGACCGTTCCAAAGGGCGTGCATCAGCACGCTGCAGGCCAGTCGCCCCGTCCGCCAACGCAGCCAACCCAACCCCAGCCCCAGCACGAACAGCGGCGTCAGCTCATTGAGGCTGAGGTGGGCCATCGCGAAGACAGCGGCGCTGACCAACACGGCCATCGCCCCCCCCAACTGGGCTCCCACCACCGGCAGCAGCACGCCGCGGAACAGGGTTTCCTCAAACAGGGGCGCGAGCAGCGTGGCCGTGATGGCAAAACAGAGCAACCCAAGGCCGTCGCCACTGGTGAGCACCTGCTCCAGCAGGGGATTGCTGCCGCGGGGGTCCCTCCAGAACTGCTCCACCAGCCAGCCCGTGAACGCCACGGCCGGCAGCACCATCAAGAGGGCGCGTAGGGCCTGGAGCAGGGCGGAACCGGGCGGGCGCCAGCGCCATTGCAGCCAGCCCCGGGGCGGCGTTGGTCCCAATTGAGCCAGCAGCAGCAGCAGCACCCCAAGCGGCGCGACCATCAGGCCCAGATACAACAACAGCACCTGCAGGCCTTGGGCCATGGCTGAGGAGAGGGGAAGGGAAGCGAGAAGCTGCTGAACCGGAGCTTGAATCAACTCGGGGGTGAGCACCTCACCGAGCAGCACGAAAGCGCCAGCCACCAGCAAAATCGTGTCCACGGGGGTGAGCGGCGGCCCCAGCAGAGGAGCGGCTGGGGCCAAGAGCCCCTGGCTGGCGCGCCAAAGCTGCACCAGCAGCAACAACGCTCCGACCAGCAGCAGCAACGCGGGAGCCAGGTTGACGGCCAACAGCCGCAACCCCAGCGACAAACCCTGGCGGTGGGCCGGGCAGCTCTCCAACTGCGCCCCCAGTTGCTCACAGCTGAGCTGGCGCAGGAGCATGGATGGGGCCCAGGGCTCCAGAAGCGCTTGCAAAGTGCTGTACGACTTCGCGGTTGGCTGGCTGAGGGCCTCCAGCAGGGGGCGCCTCGGCCCATCCACCGTCGGAATCAGGTCGCGCAGCTGGCGATCGGCTTGAGCGGCCAGCTCCGACTGGTCGGACCCCCGCCGCAGCAGCGCTAGTTGTAGACGCTGCACGGCCAGAGGGGGGGTTTTGGAACTCTGGATCTGGCGCTCAAGCTCCCGCGCCAAGCTCGCCCGGGGATCGTCGCCGGCCAGCAGGGGCCGAATCGACTCGGGCAAGACGTCCTCCGCCAAAACGGTGAGCTCCATCTGGCGCAAGCCGAGAGCATCCACCGCGGACGGCCGCTCCAGGCTGCTAACCAAACCATCGATCCAGAGCAGAACGGTCAGGGCCAGGCACAGCAGAGCCAGCAAGGTCTTCCAGGCGGGAACCGGACGCTGGGCGGGGAGGGGACCTGTCAAGCCCGGTGCTGGCGGGGTAGGCGGCGATTCTGCTCCCATACGATGGAGGGGCCTGCGGTCCGCTGGTTCGTGCCTCTTCGCCTCGTGTTGGTCCGCCACGGGCTGAGCAGTTTCAATCTCGAACGTCGCATCCAGGGTCGCGATGACCTCTCCGAACTCAGCGACCAAGGTCTGGAACAGGCCAGGCGTTGCGGCGAAGCGATGGTGGGCATTGATCTCGCGGTCGCCTACAGCTCACCGCTGCGGCGGGCTCGGGACACGGCGCGCCAGTTGATCCAGAGCCACGGCGGGAACATCGAGCTGATCGAACGGGAAGACCTGTTGGAGATCGACCTCGCCCCCTGGAGCGGCTTGTTGCGCGATGAGCTTCGCCACCACGATCCAGAGGGGGAGCGTCTCTGGCGGGAGGAACCCCATCGCCTTGAGCTGGAGGCCAAGGATGGACGCAGCTATAAACCTGTGCTGGCTTTGCTGGAGCAGGCTGGGGATTTCGTCGATAGCCTGTTGGAGCGCCACGGCAATGCTCTGGAGGGAGATGGCCTGGAGAGCGTTCTTGTTGTGGCTCACAACGGTATTCTCCGCTGTTTGTTGTTGCGCCTGCTTGGCTTACCCGCCTCGGGTTTTGCACGGCTGCGGCTCGACAACGCTTCCATCACGGTGCTGAACCTGCAACGCTCTGCTGGCGGCGATGCCAATGTGCAGATCGAGTCGCTGAACAGCACCTTCCACCTCAATCAGCCCCTGCCACCTCGGGGCAAAGGCCCGAGGATGTTGTTGGTCCGCCACGGCGAAACCAACTGGAATCGCGAGGGACGTTTCCAGGGGCAAATCGATATTCCTCTCAACACCAATGGGCTGGCCCAGGCCGAGGCCGCCCGCCAATTCCTGGCAGATGTGCCTCTGAGTCGGGCCTACACCAGCCCCATGGCCAGGCCGCGCCAGACCGCCGAGAGGATTCTGGTGGAACACCCCGGAGTTCCCCTCACCTGCCAGAGCGGATTGGTGGAGATTGGCCATGGCCTCTGGGAGGGCCAGCTGGAGCGGGAGATCGCCGCAACCTGGCCCGAACTGCTGGCCGACTGGAAGCGCGCCCCCCACACGGTGCAGATGCCGGAGGGAGAAAACCTGCAACAGGTGTGGGATCGCTCGCTAGCGGCCTGGCACCGCATCGCCCGCAGCCTCCACCCTGACGAAACGGCCCTGGTGGTGGCCCACGATGCCGTCAACAAGACGATCCTGTGCTCCATGCTCGGTCTCGGACCGGAGTCCATTTGGTCGGTGAAGCAGGGCAACGGCGGCGTCACCGTGGTGGATTACCCCCGCGGCGGCGACGCCAGCCCTGTGGTCAGCGGCCTCAACTTCACCGGCCATCTCGGCGGGGTCCTCGACAGAACCGCCGCGGGAGCTCTGTGAGCCCAAGGCCGGCAAGCTGCGCAAGCGGATGATGAATCGCCTGTTGCTGCGCCAGGTGAACCTG
>JBIIIX010000023.1:0-20234 GCA_044234415.1 Cyanobium sp. | reverse complement strand
GTTCTCTGGTGGGGCCTCGCCGCCTGCGGTTTCGCCCAGCTCTCCAAGCTGGGGGTGGAGCTGGTGGTTCACCGGCGCTGGCGACCCGCCGTGCTGGCGGAAACCGGCGGGATGCCCTCCAGCCATTCCGCTCTGATGACCGGAACAGCCGCCGCCCTGGGCTGGGAACGGGGATTTGACGACCCCCTCTTCGCCTTGGCCGCCAGCCTTTCGTTCATCATTCTTTACGACGCGAGCGGCGTACGGTTCATGGCCGGCAGGATCGCCGCACGGGTCAATGCCTTGCCGGCGGAGCTCTGGCCTGCCCAACCGGGGGAGGTGGCGATCCCGCTCAAGGAAAATCTTGGCCATACACGGTTGGAGGTGCTGGTTGGCAGCCTTCTGGGACCGGCCATAGCGCTGCCCGGCCTGGCCTGGTTGGGATCGCCGCTGCAGCTGCTGCTGCGCTTCGGCCTGCTCACCAGCTGAAGGCCGGGGTGCTGCGACCAGCCTGGGGCAGCCATGCGGGGCTCGGGTCTAGCCACGCGTGGAAAGGCCACTTGTGGAGAGACCAGCCATGAGCGCGGAATCTGACCTCACCCACGATCAACGGGCCGCCCTCAGCGCCTTCCTCGCCTGGTTGCAGGGGCCCGCCACGAACGGGTGTTTTGTCCTAAGCGGCTATGCCGGCACTGGCAAAACTTATCTGGCGATGCGGCTCCTTGCCCTCGCCGATCAGGCCGGTCTCTGCTGGACCGTGGTTGCGCCAACCCACAAGGCTGTGGCGGTGCTGCAGCGCCAGTTGGAGGAAGCCCGCCTGAGGCCCACCTGGTACCCCTCGACCCTGCATCGCCTGCTGCGGCTCAAGCTGCGCCGCGAAAGGGATCTGGAGCGCTGCGAGGAAACCGCCCAAACCGCTTTGGCACTGGAGCATTTGGGCCTGGTGCTGATCGACGAGGCCTCGATGGTGGATAGCCAGCTGCTGGACATCACATTGCGCTCAGCCCATCCCTTCCAAACCCGGCTGGTGTTCGTGGGCGATCCCGCCCAGCTGCCGCCGGTCGCCGAGGAACAGAGCCCCGTGTTTGCCCTGAAACGTGCCCAAGGGGCCAGCCTGCGGGAGGTGGTGCGCCACCAGGGGCCAGTGCTGCGCCTGGCCACGGGGCTGCGCCAGGGAGTCCTGCCCTGCAGGGTTCCGCCGGTCATGGCGCCTGTGCGCAGTCCCCAGGGGGAGGTGGACCTGTTGGATCAGCGGACCTGGCTACGGGAGGTTCAAGCTGCCCTCCGGCGCAGCGCCGAACGGGATGATCCGGACGTGGCGCGGATCCTTTGCTACACCAACCGCACGATCGAGCGGTTGGTGCCGATCGCCCGCCGCGCGCTGCATGGGGAGATGGCCGACCAGGTGCCGGTGCTGCCCGGGGAGGTGCTGCTCACCCGCCAGGCGGTGATGGCGCCGGCCTGCCACTCCGGTGAGGAGCTCGCCGAGGAGCCAGATCTGGTGCTGGCGTCCAACCGGGAGCTGCTGGTGCGTGATGTACGGCCGGAGCGCTGTGATCTAGCCGCCTTCGGAGCGGCGAGCGCTGACCCGGTGATCGAAACTTGGCAGGTCACGGTCGATCACGGCATGAATCAGCTCGTGCTGCGGTTGCAGCCGCCGATCGGCAGCGCCGGGCGCCAACAGCTCGACCAAGCACTGCAACAACTACGCCAGGAGGCGGCGGCGGCGGGCAAAACCGCCGGCCGGGCCCTGTGGAGGCGCTTCTTCCTGCTGCGCGATGCCTTTGCGGCCCTCGGACCGGCCGCTGTGCTGAGTGTGCATCGGGCCCAGGGCAGCACCTTCGAAGAGGTCTTCGTGGCTGCCGATGTGTTCCGCCCGGCGGATGAACGCCTGCGGCGGCAACTGGTCTATGTGGCGGTGAGCCGTGCCAGTCGCCGGGTGGCGATGGTGGCGGAGCCGGGATCAGCGGCAGCCCAAACCGTTTGGCTGGAGGCCCTTGCTGAGCGTCCGCAGGGCAGGAGCAACGGTTAAGCGGTTCCGGATCACGCCTCGGGGAGTTGCCGCGCCGCCCTTGGCTGGGGCTCCATGGCAGGCCTGCGCCGCAGGCTGCACGTGCGGCAAACAGGAGCCTGCGTCAGGGGCTTGCCAACCCGCCGCCGAGGCGCCAGGGCATCACATTTGCATGCATCAGACTCAGGGGGTGCAAATGCCTCTATACTTACCTGGATTGATGTTGACTGAGCCTTACTAGGCATCTCTCCCCATCTCCTTCCGAGGGCCTCTCATCCCCTTCCTCTGCCTTATTTTGGTTCCACTTCAAGATGGTAAAACCCCCCGCGATCCTTGCCGAAATTCCTATCGTCCCCCTGCCGCCGGCTCCGATCCGGCCAGTCGGCCGACAGGATGTGGGCTCTCCTCTTCTTGCTGGAGCTCCGTGGCTGGGAGCAGGGCTGTTAGCCGCTTTAGCCATACTCGTTCTACTTAAACTGCGCGCTGGTCAATCGGCGGAGCGAGCCCCTTCGGGATGGACTCCTTGGTCCAGTGGACCACAGGTGCAGCCCGTTCGCGACCCTGAATATTGGAGTCTTATTGTGCAAGCCGAAAAGGATTCGCAGCGGCCGCAGCCTGACGCAGGAGCAGAGCGGCCTCAACCAGCAAAGGAATCCAGCAAAGATTCCACACTTTATGACTAAATACAACTGGCTCAGTGGTTGTTTGATCGCAACCTGTGGACCATGTTGCCAGGTCTTTTCTTGATTCCCGCGAGTTTAGCTTCGCTGAGGTAGACCTGTATATTTCCAGCTCCGGCACCTATCCGGTTGAGTCTTCACCGCGTTCAACTCTCCGCTGACAACAGAAAACTGCTGGTGGCCATCAGCCTCCGGACGCGGGCTGCCAGGTGGCTTTTTGCGTCCACGCTGCCGGCAGAATCGCAGGCTGTGCCAAGGGCGCATGCCCGTATCGACAACGACACTCGCGAACCCCAAAGACCTGCGTTGACCTGGGGCGAACGCTGTGATTCCGCAGCGGAAGCTTGTGAGGCGGCTTTGCATCACTACAGGCTGTCTTCCTGAAACGACCCCGCAGGACAGCTCAAAAAATTTTGCCAGTGGGGGGCACTGGCGTGATTCGTGGCGTGGGCTGCCTCGCCTCAAGCTGGTGGTCTCGTTCATGTCGATTGTTTGAGCGGTCCTTGGGCCTGGCCGAGATGCAGTGATCAGCCGCCATGTTCTCGGCTATGATTTGGAATGGATCCAAGAGCGATTAGCTATGCACAACCTTACTCCCATGCATAGCCCTACTCCTATGCATATCCTTGCTCAGCATCATTATGCCGACTGAGAATCAAACCAATCTGCCAATTGTTGACCTACCCGTCCAAACAGGTCGATCCACTGTTGTAGAAAACCTCGCCGCGACAACGCCCGTGTTGTTCGTGGTCTTGCTGCTTCTGACATTGGGCCTGGCTCGCCTCTTCAGTCGAGGCCGATCCAATGCCAGGAGATCGATGCGTTGGTTCTTCCGCTATTGGCAATCATTTTTTGGCGTAAATTATAATCCCAGCTCAAAGTCAAGTTTGCGCAAGCGACATTCCCGCCCGCCCCAAAACTGATGGCTGGCCAGCTGAGGCTCCAGCCGCCACCGCGTCCAGCTTGCCCTGGGCTTCAGGAAAGCCGCAACCCCTCAACCCCCTGCCAGCCCAAATACACCGCCAGCCCCAAACTGATCACCCCCACCAGGCCATCGGCGCGGCGATAAAGCCAGGCCTTGACAGCCTGCAGCAGCGGTTGCACCCGCTGGGAGCCCAGCAGCACAACAGCCAGCAATGGCAGCAACAAAAAGGCGGCGGTGGCCAAGCTGTACACCGCGGTGATCAACACCTCCAGCGAACGGGCCAGGTTGGCCTCCAACAGGGCGGCGGCGGCTTTGAAGGCCAGGAACAGATCATCGGGACTGAGGACCTGAATCGCCATGCTGAGGCCAACCAACGGCAGCATGGCCATGCTGCTGAAGCCGTCCAGGCGCGCGCTCCAGGCTGGCCCCGTGGCCTGACCCCGCTCGCCGCGGCCCACGAGGTTATTGAGTGCCAAGGCCAACAGCCCGCCCGCCGCCAGCAGATCCAGCCCGGTGCGGTGGTCGCTGCCCTTCGTCATCGGTAGCAGCAGACCATGGCCAACGCTGAGCAGCACCGTCATCTCCACGGCCGCGACGACGATCCAGGCAGCCACAAACAAGCCACCACGCCGCAGCGGATCGGGGCCAAGCAGCAGCAACAACAACAGGGCGATGTGCAGCGGGCTGAAGGCGATCGCCAGGGCGAAGCTGAGCAGTTCGGCCAGCAGATGGGGCAGATCCAGGGTTGATGCCGGTACGGATCTTCATTCTGGGCTGGCGGCTGGCTGTCAGCGGCGCAATCTGTCCTGGGCTCCCCGCAGGCCGGCCTGGGCTCCCCGTGGGCCAGGCTGGGCAGCCGTGAGGGGCCCAGCCGTTCAGGCCTGGCGCTCCAGCCAGCCGCGCAACTTGCCAGGGTTGAGCAGGCCCGCAGGGTCGTAGGCGGCCTTGGCCGCCACCTGATCGCCATCCACCACCCCCAGGCCACCGTCCTCAACCGTGAGCGCGTGGGGATTGAACACCAGCGCCCCAAGATTGCGGCAGTCGTCCAGCAGGGCTCGCAGGTCCTCCTTGCCCCTCCAGCGCAGCAGCGGCAGGCAGGCCAGCCGTGCCGCCCCCTGTTGCCGCACAGCCTCTAGGTGCCAGAACACATCCAGGCCCCAGCGGGCGCGCAACGCCGCCAGAACAGGCCCCTCGGGCTGGGGCAGCAGCAGCTGCAGATAGGTCCAGTCGGAATGGTGGGCGCGCCAATGCAGGGTGGTGTGGTTCCAGGTGAGCTCCCGCAGCGGCAGTCCCCGGCTCTGGCCCTGGGGAGCCTGCCAGCGCAATTCGCCGCCGTGGCGGGCCAACCAGCCCGGCAACACGTCGAGCGTGTCCGGGGCGGCCAGCAGCAGTAGACGGTGTTCTCCGGCCGCGGCCCCTGGGCAGCCCGCCGGCCAGGGGGATCGACAGGCGATCGGCGCCTCCAGCAGGCAAAGGGCATTCAGAAGCAGGGCCGTCGTCGGCAGGGACTGAGCGGCCGCCAACGCCCGATCCCAGTCGGCGAAGCCCACTACCAGCTGCTGCCAGGCCACGGCCTCACAGCTGGGCAGCCGCAGGGCCGTGAGGATGCCGTTACAGCCGTAGGCGTGGTTGAGGGGCTCGCTGGCCTGGGCATCAAGCCGCAGTAACCGCGGCTCCGCCTCCAGGGTGACCACCTCCAGCCCCAGCAGGTTGCCGGGATCACGCAGGAAGCCCCAGCGCAGCGAACCGATGCCGCCGGAGCCGCCGGCGATGAACCCTCCCACCGTGGCGCTGCGCCAGGTGCTGGGCGCCAGCCGTAGGGCCCGGCCGTGGCGCAGCAGCTCGGCATCGATGTCCGCCAGCAGCGCCCCCGCTTCCACCCACAGCGCCTGGCTATCGGCCTCCAACCCGCGCAGCTGCCGCAGCCCGCCGAGATCGAGCACCAGCCCCCCCGCCAGGGGCACGCACTGGCCGTAGTTGCCGCTGCCCGCCCCCCGGACCGTCAGCGGCACCTTGGCCTGGAAACAGGCCGCGGCCACCTGCCGCACCTGGTCCACGCTCCCGACCCGCACCGCCAGCTGGGCGCGGCAGCCGCTGAGCAATGGCGTCAGCAACGGCGAGAAATCGTGGCGATCCTGGGAGAGGCGTTTGAGTTCATCGGGCTGGCGGATCGGCTCCAGGCCGCTAGCGCGCAGGGCGTTGGCCAGGGCCTCCAGTTGGTCGGCTGAGGCAGGGTCCCGCAAGACATGGGGCATGGGAGATCGGGGCTGAAACGGCAGCGCCTAGGAGGGGAGAGGGGAGAGGGGAGAGGGGAGAGGGGAGAGGGGAAACGAGAGGGAAGCATCCTCAGCCCCCACGCTGATCGCCCGCAGGCGGACGCTGCCGCGACGCTTCCCGCAACGCTTCCCCCAGCGACATGTTCGCTGGCTCAGGCGCCGGACTGGTCGTGCGCCAGGAAGGGCCGCAGGCGGGAATGGGGGGCATCCGCGGCAACCTCCGGCAACCAGCAGCCATCCCGCAGCACCCGCCGCCGGGGCGGGCGGGCCAGCAGTTCACTCCAGTCCGCCACGTCCAGCACCAGCAAGTCCGCCGGGCAGCCAAGGCGGATGACACCATCCCACTCCAGCTCCAGCAACCGGGCGGCGGCGCTGCAGAAGGGGCTGATGCCCTCACGTTGCCAGGGCATCAGGTGGCAGGCCGGCATCGCGAATCGCATCAGGTCCACCGGGTCGAAATCGCCGCCGGGATACCAGGGATCTCGCACGTTGTCGCCGCCGATGGCCACCTCCACGCCCGCTGCCTGCAGCTGATGGATCGGCGCCTGGGGGCGCAGGCAGGGCGTGGACGCCGGTCGGCGACCCAGCAGCCAGAGATTGGTGGTGGGCAGCGCCACCACCCTCACCTGCCGTTCCGCCAACCGCTCGGCCAACCGGCGACAGCGCCGTTCGGGAAGCAGGCCCATGCTGCTGGCATGGCTGCAGGTGAGCGGCGGTCCGCCATGGCCAGGGCGGAGCACCTGGCAGAGCAGCTCCAGGCCGCGGCCATGGTCGGCGTCGCTTTCATCGATGTGCAGATCAATCCCGGCACAGCCGTGGCGTTGAGCCAGGGTGAGCACTGCGGCCAAGGCGCGGCGATCGTGGGGCCCCCGCAGGAAGGGGGCGCCGAGCACCCCGCCAAGCAGGCCGCCGCTGGCGACGACCTGGGCCGCCAACCGTTCTCCCTCCGGTGTGAGCCAGTGGTCGAGGGCGACCAAGGCCACCAGCTGCAGCTCTACCCGGCCGCGCCAACGCTGGCGCAGCTCCACCAGGGCCTCCCAGCTGGCCTGCCCCGCCGGCCCGAGGCTGTCGATGTGGCTGCGCACCGCCCGCAGGCCGTGGCGCCAAGCCTGACTGAGCGCCCGCTCACCACGTTCCAGCACCAGCTCGCGGCTGCGTTGCTGGGCCTCGCGCAGATTGGCCTCCAGGGCACCCTCCAGCGTTCCCTTGCGGTTGGGGAACTGGGGCCAGCTGTAGGCCTTGTCGAGATGGGCGTGGGGTTCCACTGGCGGGGTCAGGGCCAGCGGCGCATCGACCATCCCCGCCTCGCCAGGGGAGCAGGGCTGGATGGCGCAAATCCGCCCCTGGTGATGGGCCAAGCGCACGGTCACCAGGCCGTCGGCATCGGGGCACGGCAACCCCGCCTCGCAGGGGTCGAGCAGCGCCCTGGGCAACCGCAACGGCGGCAGGATCGATGGGGCGGGCATCATCGGTTGGCCGAGGAACTCTGGCTGGTGCTGGAGGTGAGCAAGACCATCCGGCCGGCGGCCCCGAAACTGGTGGCGCGGTAGGTGGGTAGGCGCAGGTTGGGCAACAGTTCTTGGCCGCCGAGTTCGGTGAAGAACAGGCTGAAGAGTCCGAAGTTGAGGCGGCGGGTCTGGGCCCAGGCCAGCTGGCCGAGCACCGGTTGCTGCTGCCGCACCATGGCAACGCAGTCGGGCAGCACCAGCCGCAGCAGGGTTGACAGATGGCCTTGCCAGCAGATCTCCCGGGTGATCGCCTCGCTGAGCTGTTCTCCAGCAAACTCCTCGAATTGACTACGGCCGGGATTGGTGCTGAACAGGCCCAATCCAACCGCCAACGCGGCCAGAAGTCCCAGCCATGGCGAGGCCTGGTGGAGGCGGGACCGGGACAAGCTCCGTAACGATGAAACTATTCAAGGATCGCAGAGGTTTGGGGGCGTGAGGGCTGGCGTCGACCGGAGCTCGATTCGGCACCGCCAGCCAGCGCCGCTCCAGGCGCCAGGGATCGACAGCCCGGCAGGCCTGACGGAGGAGCGGGGTCCACCCACCTGCGCCGGCAGCTGAAACAACAGCGCCACTTCGGCGGGCCCGAGGGGGGTTCGAGGGATCTCCGCTGGCCCTCGCCGCCGCGGCTGCCTCCCCCTGATCCTGGTGTAAGTTGCCTTTGTGCGGCGGGCGTCGCCAAGTGGTTAAGGCAGTGGCTTGTGGCGCCACTATTCGGGGGTTCGAGTCCCCTCGCTCGCCCTTCTTTTCATCAGCGCGATCAAGGGCCCGGATCGATTCGGGCACCGCGGCACTCTGGGGGTTGCGAGCCTGAGTTCACGGCTGCTTCGAGGTGTCTGCTCCCTGCCCGAACAGCGCCAGCAACAGCTCCTCGCCCCCGGCGCGCACGGGATCCTGACAGGGCAACCCGGTGAGGACGGCAGTTTGATCGAGGGTCTGCCGGGCAGCGTCCGCCGTCAGAGCCGCAGTGTTGAGGGCGATAGCCCGCACCCTTGGCCGCAGCCCATCCGGCCGGCCAAGGGCCGCTAGCCCCTCCACCAGGGCGATCAACTCGGGCAGGGGTGGAATCGCCACCGGCGCTGAGCCAGGCCGTGTGCGCACCTGGCTTTGGCCAGCGCGATGCACCAGCAGCAGCTCGGTGGGCTGGCTGCCGCGCAGCAACGGCAGCGTGGCGCTAGAGCCTGGATGGGCCAGGGAACCCTGGCCCTCCACCAGCACCAGGGTCTGCGGCTTGGCCCCCGCGGCCGCCGCCAGCACCGCCGCTTCCACGGCCCCGGCGGCGTAGTCGAGGCGCACGGCATCGAGGGGGACGCCGGCGCCGCTGATCAGGATGCCGGCCTGGCCGGTGCCCACAAAGCGCGCATCCAGCCCTTGCCGGCTGGCGGCCAACAGCAGCTCCAGGCAGGCGCTCATCTTGCCCACCGCCATATCCGAGCCCACGGCCAGCAGCCGGCGGCAGGGCAGGGCGGCGCAGCGGGCCGTGGCCACCTCCAGCCCCGGCGGCTCCTGGCGAAGATCCCAGATCCACTGCCCTGGGTGGCGGCAAGCGGCGGCGAACTGTGGGTCCTCCGCCAGGCGGCTGTGCAGACCGCTGGCCAGGTTCAGGCCGGCCTCCAGGCCCACCAGCACGTCCTGGCGCAGGGGGTCTGGGAGCCGTCCGCCAGAGGGGGCCAGGCCCACCACCATGGCCGCCGGCGCGAAGGCCAACGCCGCCGCCATATCGGCCACCACGGGCACCGCTCTTGGGATGCCGGTGAGGCTCTGGAGTTGGGCGCCGGCATGGCCGGGGTCGATGACGGCCACGATCGGCCCGGAGCGATAGCGCAGCATCGCCAATCCGGTTTTGCCGCTGAGGTCCGTCAGCCCGCCGTGTTGCAGCAGCACCACCGGCATGGAAGGGGGCAGCATCAGGCCACCCCCGCGGCGGGCCCACTACCGCTGTTGGCTCCCGCTACCTCGGCGGTCTCCTCCGGGCTAGAGCCAGCCCGCGGCTCGACCCCCAGCCCTGGCCCAGGGCCCGCCCGCAACCGGTCCCCATCCAGGACAGGCCCGGCGAAGGGGTCGTCGATCAGGTTGAGGTGGCTGTCGAGATCGGGCCAGCGCAGCAGCGGTAGCAACTGGGCGGCGGCGCCGTTGAGCAGGGCGCTGTCGGAATAGCAGCCCAGCATCAGCTCCAGTCCCAAGCGTCGGGCGGACTGGGCCATCAACAGCGCTTCGCTGAGGCCGCCGCTTTTGAGCAGCTTGATATTCACACCATCCACATAGGGCGCGAGCCGGATCACGTCGTGGAGGGTCCAGCAACTCTCATCCGCCACCAAGGGAACGGGGCAGTCGAGATCGATGCCGGCGAAGGCCTCACAGTCGGCCTCCGGGTCCAGCTGGGCGGGCAGCGGCTGCTCCAGCAGCACCACCTGCGCCTCCAACAGCAGCGGCCCCATCCGCTTCACCGCTTCAGCGCTCCAGCCGCCGTTGGCATCCACCTGCAGCTCGCAGGGTCCGCCCAGCTCCTGGCGACGACGCTCCAGGGCCCCAGCGACTGCTTCCAGCAAGGCGCGATCGTGCTCCAATCCCTCAGGGCTGCCCAGCTTGAGCTTGATCCGGCTGGCCGGCAGCTGCTCCCACCAGCGCTCCAGCCGCTCCAGCACCCGCGGCACGGCCCCCAGGCCAAGGGTGACGCTCGTGGCAGGGGTGCGCCGCCCGGGGTCCAAGCCCCAGAGCCGCTGCAGAGGCTGGCCCAGGCGTTTCCCCTGCCAGTCGAGCAGGGCCAGGTCGAGGGCGCAGCGGGCCGGCGGCGACAGCGGCGCCAACAGGGGCTCCAGCGCTTGCAGCGGCTCTGGCTCCAGGCCCTGCAGGTGCGGCAACACGGCAGCCAGTTCCAGCTCCAGATCGTCCGTCTCAAAGCGGCGATGGCCCGTGTCGAAGCCGCCGGTCTCCCCCCGGCCGGTGATGCCCTCATGCTCCAGCTCCAGCAGCAGGTGGTCCACCGCCGCTGTCGTGCCGCGACTGATCGCCAGCGGCACGGCCTTGGTGAGCCGGAAGCGGCGCAGGTGCAGGCGCATCGGGGCAGGGTTGGTCGCGGGGGTGCGCTGGGCCGGGGCCTCCGTGGCGCACCTTCAACCTGGCATGCCCCGCCGCGCGGCGTCAGCGGACCCCGCAGCGCGGCGTCCGCGGACCCAGCAGCGCGGCGTCAGAGACCCAGCATCAGGGCGCTGGGGCCAGGCCAAGCCATGGTCGAAACTGAGGCAATGACCGCATCCTTCCCGAACCCGGCTGTCGCCGCTTCGCCCTTGCCCGCGGGTGGGCCAGCCACCCCGCCGCGTCATCGCCGCGGCAGCTACTGGATCACCACCTTCGGCTGCCAGATGAACAAGGCGGACTCCGAGCGGATGGCGGGGATCTTGGAGGCCATGGGCTATCGCCTGGCAGCCGCGGAAATGGATGCCGATCTGGTGCTCTACAACACCTGCACCATCCGCGACAACGCCGAGCAGAAGGTTTACAGCTACCTCGGTCGCCAAGTCCAGCGCAAACGGGCCCACCCCGAGCTCACCCTGGTGGTGGCCGGTTGCGTCGCCCAGCAGGAGGGGGAGGCGCTCCTGCGGCGCGTGCCGGAGCTGGATCTGGTGATGGGGCCCCAGCACGCCAACCGGCTGGAAACCCTGCTGGAGCGGGTGGCCCAGGGGCAGCAGGTGGTGGCCACCGAGGACCACCTGATCCTGGAGGACATCACCACCGCCCGCCGCGACAGCCAGGTGTGCGGCTGGGTGAACGTGATCTACGGCTGCAATGAGCGCTGCACCTACTGCGTTGTGCCCTCGGTGCGGGGCCGGGAGCAATCGCGCACGCCGGAGGCGATCCGGCTGGAGATGGAGGGGCTCGCCGCCCGGGGCTACAAGGAGATCACCCTTCTGGGGCAGAACATCGACGCCTACGGCCGCGATCTGCCGGGCATCACGCCGGAGGGCCGCCGCCAGCACACCCTCACCGACCTGCTGTATGGCGTGCATGGAGTGGAGGGAATCGTGCGGTTGCGCTTCGCCACCAGCCATCCGCGCTACTTCAGCGAACGCCTGATCGACGCCTGCGCCGATCTGCCGAAGGTTTGCGAGCACTTCCACATCCCCGTCCAGAGCGGCGACGATGACGTGCTGCGGGCCATGGCGCGGGGCTACAGCGTGGCGCGCTACCGCCGCATCATTGAGCGCATCCGCCAACGGATGCCCGATGCCGCCATCAGCGCCGATGTGATCGTGGCGTTCCCCGGTGAAAGCGAGGCCCAGTTCCGCCGCACCCTGGCGCTGGTGGAGGAGATCGGCTTCGATCAGGTGAACACCGCCGCCTACTCCCCCCGCCCCAACACCCCCGCCGCCGACTGGCCCGATCAGCTGCCCGAGGCGGTGAAGGTGGAGCGGTTGCGGCAGTTGAACGCCTTGGTTGAACAGGTGGCCCGCCAACGCAGCGCCCGCTACCTGGGCCGGCTGGAGGAGGTGCTGGTGGAAGGGCCCAATCCGCGGGACCCCGACCAGCTGATGGGCCGCACCCGCACCAACCGCCTCACCTTCTTTCCGAGCCGCGCTGCCGATGGCCGCCAGCTGGCGCCTGGAGACCTGGCCTGGGTGCGGATAGAAGCGGTGCGGTCGTTTTCCCTGAGCGGCACGCTGGCGGACGCCACCCCCAGCCGCTTAACCCCAGCCCCTTAACCCCAGCCGCTGAACCCCAGCGGCGAAGGCCGCTGCCCCACCGTTGCCCCACCCTGCCGCCAACGCGGCAGGCCACGAGGACCCTGGACGGTTCCGCCATGGCTGATACGTTTGGCGCCGCTCAGCTGCCGCCATGGTCATTCCTCCCCTTCGCGTCGGTGTGGTGTTCGGCGGCGATTCCGGGGAGCATGCGGTGTCGATCCGCTCGGCCCGCACGGTGATCGGCGGCCTGCGCGGCGGTGCCAACGCGGAGCGCTATCGCGTGAGCTGCTTCTACATCGACCGCGCTGGCCGCTGGTGGCCGCCGAGCCTGGCGGAGGCCGTGCTTGCCGGTGGGGAGGAAGCCTTCAATTGCCCGGTCGACGCTCCCCCTGGGCTGCATGAACTGCCGGACGGGGCGGACGACGTTGAGGTGTGGTTCCCGGTGCTGCATGGCCCCAACGGCGAAGACGGCACGATCCAAGGGCTGTTCACCCTGATGCGGCGGCCCTTCGTGGGCTCCGGGGTTCTGGGTTCAGCGCTGGGCATGGACAAACAGGCGATGAAGGCCGCCTTCGCCGCCGCCGGACTGCCCCAGGTTCCCTACGCCTGCCTGCTGTCCGAGGCTCTCGACGGATCGAGCGCCGCCCTGGAGGGCCTGCTCGATCGGCTGGAGGCGGCGCTGGGTTACCCCTGTTTTGTCAAGCCGGCGAACCTGGGTTCGTCGGTGGGCATCAGCAAGGCCCGTGATCGGGCGTCGCTGCTTGAGGGCCTGCGGACGGCGGCGGCCCTTGATCCGCGGGTGGTGGTGGAGCGGGGAGTCACGGCCCGCGAACTGGAATGCGCCGTGCTGGGGGGAGGGGCCGCGGGGCCGCTGCGGGCCTCGGTGCTGGGCGAGATCCGCTTCAGCGCGGATTGGTACGACTACGACACCAAGTACAGCGAAGGACTCAGCCACACCGAGATCCCCGCCCCGGTGCCGGCCGAACTCAGCGAACGAGCCCGCCAGCTGGCCTTGGCCGCCACGCGGGCCGTGGCGGCCTCCGGCCTGGCCCGGGTGGATTTTTTCTGGGATGAGGCCAACGGGCAGTTGTGGCTCAACGAGATCAACACGATGCCGGGCTTCACCAGCCAGAGCATGTACCCCATGCTCTGGGCCGCCAGCGGCTTGCCCCTTGAGGATCTGGTCCACGAACTTGTCCAGGGCGCGAGACAATGAGCAGCGCCCAATCCTTCGAGAGGCAGAGCCGATGAGTCACGGACTGATCTGGTTGCCCCTGTTGCTGGTCTTTGTCCTGCTCGCGACCCTGGGCTGGCTGGAGCGGCGCCGTCAACAACTGTTCCGGGACTGGGCGGCCGGCGCCGAACTGGCCAAGCTGGATGCCTGCGGCGCCGCCCGGCTGGTGGATGGAACCGTCAGCTGGAGTCGTTTTGAATCCGGTAGTTTCCGCAACGTCGAAACCTTTGCCGTCACCAAGCTGGAAAAGGTGGAGCTGCTCTCCTTGGGCTCCGGCGAGGCACCCCTCACCTCCGAGAGCCAAGGCGCCTGCAGGTTGCGCCTGATCGGCGGTCAGCTGCAGAAGGACATCCCCTTCTCGGACGCCGAGCGGGCCCGCGGTTGGATCACCGAGCTGATGAGCCGCTCCCGCTGCGAACTTTGACCACCACCACCCCACTCCCCCCCGGCGCCGAGCGGCGACGTCAGCTGCGCCGCCAACGCCGCAACCAGCGGTTGCGCCATCTGTGGCGATTGCTGGTGTTCACGGCCCTGGCCGGCGGTCTCGGCTATGGGCTGCTGCGCCAGGGTTGGATCCTGCGCGGCCCGAGCCAGATCGAAGTGAGCGGCAGCACCCAGGTGAGCCGCGATCAGGTGATCCGGGCCGCTGGGCTGAGCTTCCCGCTTCCCTTGCTGGGCCTGCAACCGAAGAGGCTCGATCAGGAGTTGCGCGCGGCCCTGCCGATTGAGCGGGTGCGGGTCAGCCGCCTGATGCTGCCGCCCCGGCTGCGGATTGAGCTGGTCGACCGTGAAGCGGTCGCCCGGGCCGAGCGGTTCACCAGCCAGGGGACGGAGCGTGGCTACGTGGATCGCCTGGGCAACTGGATCGTCAACCGCCAGGAGCCGGCGGTGCGCATCAAGGGCAATGCCAGCATGAAGGTGGTGGGTTGGAATGAACGCCATCGCCCCGCCTTGCAACAACTGCTGGAAGCACGCACGCGCTTGGGGCCTGGTCTGCGGGAGGTGCGCTTCGATCCCGCCGGCAGCATCTGGCTCGCAACCAGCCAACTTGGGGCGATTCGCCTCGGCCCTAGCGATGGCCAGCTGCCCAGGCGACTGGAGGTGGCGAAGGCGCTGATGACCAGCCTCCCGGCGCGCATGAAGGGGCGCCAACCGCGGCTGATCGATCTCAGCGACCCCGAGCAACCGGAACTGAGCTTCGGCGCCGCCTCTGAGACCGCGCCCGTTACGCTTCCCCCAAGCTCGGCCGGTCCGGCGGCTTCTGTGGCAGGTGCCCCCGGCACCACGCCTGCTCAAACCACTTTGGCGCCCGCCACCGGCGTTGCCGCCCGAGCCAGGCGCTAAACAGGATTGTTGGCGCCCGCGGGCGGAAGCAGCGCCCGCGCCCCCGGTTGCCGCCTCCCAGCCAGCCATCCCACACACAGCCTTGCCACCCTCGGCCCGGCCGGGCAATCTGGCCTTCACCTCAGCTCCGGATCCGGGTAACGGGATAATGCATCCGCAGACCAACGGCCACAACTCGTCAGCCGCGATCACCGGCGATCAGGACTGGCAGCACTCCGTGGATCTTTCGCAAGCCGAGGAACCCTTCGCCATGAGCCAGACTCCACCCAGCAACAACGGCATCGTTCCAAGCCAGACGGCACGGATCGAGGTCATCGGGGTCGGTGGCGGCGGCAGCAACGCCGTGAACCGGATGATCGCCTCGGACCTGAACACGGTGGCCTATCGGGTGCTCAACACCGATGCCCAGGCGCTAATTCAGTCGTCGGCCAACCAGCGCATCCAGCTCGGCCAGAAGCTCACCCGCGGCCTAGGGGCCGGCGGCAATCCCGTCATCGGCCAAAAAGCGGCTGAGGAGTCCCGCGCCGAACTGCACGAGATGTTGGCCGGCTCCGATTTGGTCTTCATCGCCGCTGGCATGGGCGGCGGCACCGGCACGGGGGCGGCCCCGATCCTGGCCGAGGTGGCCAAGGAGGTGGGCGCCCTCACGGTTGGCATTGTGACCAAACCATTTGGCTTCGAGGGACGCAAGCGCCTGCGTCAGGCCGAGGAGGGCATCGCCCGGTTGGCTCAGCATGTGGACACGTTGATTGTGATCCCGAACGACAGGCTGCGCGATGCGATCGCCGGAGCACCGCTGCAGGAAGCCTTCCGCGCTGCCGATGATGTCTTGCGGATGGGGGTGAAAGGCATCACCGACATCATCACCAAGCCCGGCTTGGTGAACGTGGATTTCGCCGATGTGCGCTCCGTGATGGCTGACGCCGGCACGGCTCTGTTGGGCATTGGCGTGGGCTCCGGTCGCTCCCGGGCCAGCGAAGCGGCCCAGGCGGCGATGAGCAGCCCCCTGCTCGAATCCGCCCGCATTGATGGCGCCCGCGGTTGCGTGATCAACATCAGCGGCGGCAAGGACATGACCCTGGAGGACATGACCACCGCCTCCGAGGTCATCTACGACGTTGTCGACCCCGACGCCAACATCATTGTGGGCGCCGTGGTGGATGAAAGCTTGGAGGGCGAGATCCACGTGACGGTGATCGCCACCGGCTTCGAGAGCGGCGGGGCCTACCGGCCCGAACGGATCACCACCAGCTTTGTGGATTCGATCACCACCACTCCCGATGAGCGCGGCGCCATGATCCCGCCGTTCCTGCTCAACCGCCAGACCAGGCTGGACGACTGAAGCCGGCTCGACGGTTGAGCTCCGGGCACCCGCCCGGCCACCACAGCGGCACCAAACGCTCGCCAAACATTCACCGCACATTCCCGTCGTCGCCACGGGCGATCAACGACAAGATCGGCCTGGACGGCTCGCCCTGGCCAAGAGGGGCAAATGCCTTTCGCCTGGTTGCCCGTTCACAGAGGCTGGCTGGTTGCTTGGCGCCGTTGAATAGGCGGGCGAATCTGAGCCCACCTGGCCACTCGGAAAATCTTGCCGCCCCTCGCGGCTTTGCCCATCGCGAGGGGCGAACAGCCGCTCACCCCAGTGGGAAGTTGGTGACCCGGAGTCCACGCCTGCCCTGAGCATCCCGTGTGGCTGCTCCCTTCCGGTCCTGACCAGATTTGGGCGTCTTGGCCGCGTGGGTCCGAGTCGGGTGGATGCTAGCAACAACCCTCCTTTCGCCCTTGAGGTGGACCCTGTGCCCCAGCGCCCCGGAGATCTGATCCTGCGGAAACAGGCGGGCCTGCCGATCAGCGTGCTCACCGCCTGGGATGCCCTATCCGCGGCGCTGGTGGTGGAGGCGGGGGTGGACGCGGTGCTGGTGGGCGACTCCCTGGCGATGGTCGTCTTAGGCCACACCACCACCCTGCCGGTCAGCCTCGACGAGATGCTGCACCACTGCCGGGCTGTGGCCCGCGGCATTGAGGCCAGCGTCTCCCGCGGCGGCGGCCATCGGCCGCTGCTGATTTGCGACCTGCCGTTCCTGTCCTATCAATGCTCCAGCGACGACGCGGTCGCCGCCGCCGGCCGCGTGCTGAAAGAGACCGCCGCCGCGGCGGTGAAGCTGGAAGGAGCCGAGCCGGAGACCCGGATCGCCATCGACCGCATGGTGCGCAGTGGCATCCCGGTGATGGGCCATCTGGGCCTGACGCCCCAGGCGGTGCACCGCCTCGGCTACCGGCGCCAGGCGGCCGATCCCGACAGCCAGGAGCGTCTGCGGCGCCAGGCGCGGCAGCTGGAGGCCGCCGGCTGTTTCGCCCTCGTGCTGGAGCACATTCCGGCCCCGTTGGCGACGGAGTTGAGCGCCCAGCTGGCGATCCCGGTGATCGGCATCGGCGCTGGAGAGGGCTGCGACGGCCAGGTGCGCGTCACGGCGGACCTGCTGGGGCTGACGCCCCGCCAGCCCCCCTTCAGCCCGCCACTGCTGCCGGGCCGGCAGCTGGCGATCGAGGCGCTGCGGGAGTGGATCAACGCTCAGCGTTCATGGCGGGCTCGGCCAACGGATCCCGCGGCGACCACCAGGCCAGTAGATCCCGCAGCACCGCATTGCTGAGCGCCAGTCCTTCGGGATCGCTGAGCCGCCAGCGGGGACCTTCCACCCGCAGCAGGCCCGCGGCCTCAAAGCCGGCCAGCCGCTGGCGCAGCTCCACCTGCCAGGCGGCGGGCAGATCGTGCTCCCGCCAGAGCCTCTCAAGGTTGACACCCTCCCGCTGGCGCAGGCCCACCATCAGCCGCTCATCAAGCGGGAAGGCGCCGCGTGGTGCCGCGGCGTCGGGCTGGCCCTGGCGCTGGCGGATCCACTCCGCCAGCCAGTGCCCATAGGCCTCGCGGTTGCGGGGCCGCGCCAGGCGCTCGCCGCCGAGGCCGCTGCTGGCACCCATGCCGAAGCCCCACCAGGCGGCGCCACTCCAGTAGACGCGGTTGTGGCGGGAGGCATGGCCGGGCCAGGCGTAGTTGGAGATCTCGTAGTGGCCGTAGCCGGCTGCCACGAGCAGCTGGCGGCTGAGGGCATGGAGATCGGCCGCCACCTCGTCGTCGGCGAGGCTGAGGCGCCCCTGGCTCAGCCAGCGATCGAACACGGTGCCGGGCTCAATCGTGAGGTCGTAGATCGAGAGATGGGGGGGGACCAGGGCGATCGCCTGCTCCAACTGCCCTCGCCAGTGCTCCAGCACGGCCGGGGCGGGCCGGGCGCATGGAACGGCCGGGGCGGGCCGGGCGCATGGAACAGCCGGGGCGGGCCGGGCGCCAGGAACAGCCGGGGCGGAGCGGGGGCCTGAATCAACCCGGGCGGAGCGGGGGCCAGGAACAGCCAGCGCGGGCCGGCTGCCTGAGCCAAATGGGCTGGGCCGGGCGGCGGAATCTGCCCAGGCGGGGCCGTCGAGTGGAGCTCCCTGGATCAGATCGAGGCTCCAGCTGCGCAGGTCCCCCCGGGCCTGGGCCTGCCGCAGCCAGCCCGCCGCCTGGCGCAGATCCTGGCCGCGGTGGCGACGCCCCAGGCCGGCCAGCACGGCGTCGTCGAAGCTTTGGCCGCCCAGGCTCACCCGGTTGATGCCCAGGGCCAGATAGCCCGCCAGGCGCCGCTGATCGAAGCTGGCCGGATCCAGTTCCAAGGTCACCTCGGCGCCGGCCGCCAGGCCAAAGCGCTGGGCCAAGGCCCGCAGCAACCCGCCGATCTGGCCCGGGGTGAGCAGGGAGGGGGTGCCGCCGCCGAAATACACCGTGGCCAGCGGCGGCCCCTGGGGGGCGTGGGCGATCTCGGCCAACAGCAACTCGAGATAGGCGGCGATCGAGGCGGAGCCCTCGCCATCAGCCCGATCGCCTAGGGGCACCACCGGGAAGTCGCAGTAAAAGCAGCGGCGGTGGCAGAAGGGCAGGTGCAGATAGGCGCTGCGCGGTGGCCGGGGCTGGAGCGACTCCTGGAGCTGATGTTGGGGCCTCGCCCTGGGCCCGTGGCTGGAATTCGTCTTCACAGGCGGTAACCCCCCATGGCAAATGGCGGCGGATCGGCCAAGCTGCCCCCCAGACGTGGTGAGCTGCCACACGGGCCGGGACACCGGCATCCGGACCTTCCGACCATGGTGGACTCCCTCATCCTGCTGCTGTTTGTGGTGTCGGGCGCGGCCACCGGCTGGCTCGGCGTTGACCTGCTGCCGGAGCCGTTGCTGGCCCAGGTCACCAATCTCGACGGGCTAAGGGGGGTGCTGGCGGGGTTCGGGGCGTTCTTTGGGGTGTTGGCCGGCTTTTTCTTCCAGCAGCTGCGGCGCCGCCTGATGACCCAGGTGCGCAGCATGCCCACCGACCTGCTGATCAGCCGGGCCGTGGGGCTGATCCTGGGGCTGCTGGTGGCCAATCTGCTGCTGGCGCCGATCCTGCTGCTGCCGCTGCCCTGGGAGGTGGTGCTGGTGAAGCCGCTGGCGGCGGTGCTCAGCAACGTGTTCTTCGGCGTGCTGGGCTACAACCTGGCGGAGGTGCACGGCCGCACCTTGCTGCGGTTGTTCAACCCGGCCAGCACCGAGGCGCTGCTGGTGGCGGATGGGGTGCTGCAGCCAGCCAGCGCCAAGATCCTCGATACCAGCGTGATCATTGATGGCCGCATCGTCGGCCTGTTGGAGTCGGGGCTGCTGGAGGGGCAGGTGATCGTGGCCCAGGCGGTGATCGATGAGCTGCAGGCCTTGGCGGATTCCGGCAATGCTGAGAAGCGCGGCAAGGGGCGTCGCGGCCTGCGGCTGTTGTCCCAGCTGCGGGAGACCTACGGCCGGCGGCTCGTGGTCAACACCACCCGCTACGAGGGCAGCGGCGCCGATGAGAAGCTGCTGAAGCTGAGCGCCGACACCGGCGGCACCCTGCTGACGGCCGACTACAACCTGGCCCAGGTGGCGAAGGTGCAAGACCTCAAGGTGCTCAACCTCAGTGAACTGGTGATCGCCCTGCGGCCCGAGGTGCAACCCGGCGATGGGTTGCAGATCAAGATCGTGCGCGAGGGCAAGGAGGCCGAGCAGGGGGTCGGCTACCTGGAGGACGGCACGATGGTGGTGGTCGAGGAGGCCCGCCGCCAGATCGGCGAACGGCTGGCGGTCACGGTCACCGGCGCGTTGCAGACCCCGACAGGCCGGATGGTGTTCGCCCGCTGGGATGGGGCGACCACCGCTGGCCGCGGGGAGCTGGGGGCGGCCAACCCCGTGGACGGACGGCTGAGCGCCGCGACCTATGGAGCCAGCGGCGGCGAGGGCCCGAGCAACAGCGAGCGCACGGGCGGCAACACCAGCCGCGGCGGCGCCAATGCCAGCGGCGGAGCCGCCAGTTCAAGTGTGGCTCGCGGCGAGCGGGGCGGCGGTCGCACGGGCGGGGGGAAACCGGTCAGCTCGCGGGAACAGGAGCCTCCCCGCCCCAGTTAGGCTCCTGGCTAAAGCTGAGGATCTCAAGCGGATGTCGGTGTCGGCCCCCTACTACGGCGATTCCGCCGTCCTGCGTACACCGCCCCCGGATCTGCCCTCGCT
>JBIIIX010000188.1:0-5944 GCA_044234415.1 Cyanobium sp. | reverse complement strand
GCACTGCAGCGCCAAAAATATGCTGGCATCCGCGCCGGTGAGGGCATGCCAAAGCTCCTCGCTGAGATGGGGCATCAGCGGATGCAGCATCACCAACAGGGCCTCCAGGCTGCAGGCCAACACGCGGCGCGCCCCAGCCCGTGCCGCGGGCTGATCGCCCGCCAGCCGGGGCTTGGCCCACTCGATGTACTGATCGCAAACATCATTCCAAGCGAATTCATAGAGAAGCTTGGCGGCCTCTCCTAAGCGATAGCTGCCGTAAAACTCGTCGGCCTGGCTGCTGACCCGCACCAGGCGCGACAAAATCCAACGATCCTCACTCTCCAGCTCCGCCACGAGCGGCTCCCCCAGGCTCGCCGGCGTTTCACCGCCCAGGTTCAGCAGCGCAAAGCGCGTGGCATTCCAGAGCTTGGTGGCGAAGTTGCGGGCCGCCTCCACCGTCGCCGAGGTGTCGGACTTGCGGTCGTAGTCGAGGCGGATGTCTTGCCCGGCGCCGGCCACCTCGCGCACCAACGCGAAGCGCAACGCATCGGCGCCGTAGCGCTCGATCAACCGCAGCGGGTCGATGCCATTGCCGGCTGATTTGCTCATCTTGCGGTTGTTCTCATCCCGCACCAAGCCGTGGATGTAGACATCGCTGAACGGCATCCAGCTGTCGCGATTCCCCACCGGCGTCTCGCCACCGTCCGGGCCGGCCTGTTGCAGGAAGGCACCGGCCAGCATCGTCATCCGGGCCACCCAGAAGAAGATGATGTCGAAGCCGGTCACCAACACGCTGGTGGGATACCAGCGGGCCAGATCCGCCGGCTCCTGATCGCCTTCGCCCGGCCAGCCCAGGGTGGAGAAGGGCCAGAGGCCGCTGGAGAACCAGGTGTCGAGCACATCGGGGTCTTGCTCCAGCCGCAGGGGCCTGGCTGTGGTGGCGCCAGGGTCGGCCGAATCGCCCGGCTCCGCGGCAGCCGAACCCGTGGAGCCCCCTGCAGCGGAACCGCCGAATTGCGCCTCCGCCTTCGCCCAGGCCTCCACCTCATCGCGGGCCACCACATAGGGGGTGAGTTCCGTGATCACGCCGCCCGTTTCGCTGACCACAAACCAGGCGGGGATGCGGTGGCCCCACCACAACTGGCGGCTGATGCACCAGTCGCGGATGTCGGTGAGCCAGTCGCGATACACCTTGCTCCAACGCTCCGGCACGAAGCGCGGCTCGGGGCCGGCAGGGTTGTCCAGGGCGTTGCGGCACCGGGCCGCCAGGGGCTCGGCCCGCACGAACCATTGCGTTGACAGCAACGGCTCCACCGGCACCTTGCCGCGATCCGAAAATGGCACGCTGTGGCGGTGCGGCTCGGTCTTCACCAGCAGCCCTTCGGCCTCCATCGCCTCCACCACCGCCTGGCGCGCCTTGAAGCGATCCAGGCCGGCGAAGCGGCCGGCGGCCGCATTCATCGTGCCGTCCTTGGCCATCACCGTGATCTGGGGCAGGCCGTGGCGTTGGCCGATGGCGAAGTCGTTGGGGTCATGGGCGGGGGTGACCTTGACGCAGCCGGTGCCAAACGCCGGATCCACATGCTCATCGGCCACGATCGGAATGCGGCGGCCCACCAGGGGCAGGTCGATCGTGCGGCCCACCAGCGCCGCATAGCGTGGATCGTTGGGATTCACCGCCACGCCGGTGTCGCCGAGCAGCGTTTCGGGGCGGGTGGTGGCCACCACCAGGTGATCGACGAGGTGCTCGGCGGCAACAGGCTCAGGGGAGTGGGCCTCGCCGGAGCCGGCCCCCGCGACCGCCATGGCAGCTGCAGGGGCGGCCCCATCGGCGGCGGCGGCCCCGGGAGTGGCAGCAGCGCCCGCGCCCCCGGGAGTGGCAGCAGCGCCCGCGGCCCCTGGTGAAGCCTCAGCGGCCAGGGGCGTGAGCGGATAACGCAAATGCCACAACTGCCCCTCCACCTCCTTCATCTCCACCTCCAGATCGCTCACCGCCGAGCCCGAGGCGGGGCACCAGTTCACCAGGTATTCGCCGCGGTAGATCAAGCCTTGCTCGTGCAGGCGCACGAACGCCTCCACCACCGCCTTGTTCAGGCCCGGATCGAGGGTGAAGCGCTCGCGCCGCCAATCCACGGAGTACCCGAGGCGGCGCAGCTGGCCCACGATCGTGCCGCCGCTCTCGGCCTTCCAGGCCCAGGCCCGCTCCAGGAAGGCATCGCGGCCCAGGTCGTCCTTGCTGGCGCCCTCGGCCTGGAGCTGCTTCTCCAGGATCGTCTGAACCGCGATCGAGGCGTGGTCGGTGCCGGGCAGGCAGAGCACGTTTTTGCCCTGCAGGCGCTGAAAGCGCACCACCGTGTCGATCAAGGCGGTGTTGAAGGCATGACCCATGTGCAGGCTGCCGGTCACATTCGGCGGCGGGATCACCACCGAAAACGGCTCTGGCCGCTCGGGATCCGCCGGGTTGGGATGGAAGGCGCCGGCACGCTCCCAGGCGGCCTGCCAGCGGGCCTCCGTGCTGGAGGGGTCGTAGGTCTTGGGGAGGACGTCGGAGGGGGCTGGGGGCGAGGGGAAAGAGCCAGGAGCTGCCGTGGCGGAGGCGGGGGTGGCTGGGCTGAAGGCCTCGGACACGGGGGTGATTGGCACGGAGTATCCCATGGTTGCAAAAGGTGGCAGCGCTTCAAGCGGCGGCGCCACCTTGAAGCATTTCCTGATCACCGAACAGTCACCACCCTAAGGCCACCATCCCTGTGGACGACTGTTCAGAGATAAGTAGTTATAGTCTACAGGCTGGTTTGGGTGTGAGCAAGCATGCTATCGCATTATGTCTTCGAAGACTTCAAGAAATTAGCCACTAGTTCTCTTTGTGCTCATATCGCAGCATTTCCGCTCTTCTGTCAATGTCTCCAGGGTGCCACGAAAATTGATGTTGCCTAGAGCATTGCCAAATGCCATCGCTACGCGCTCGGGGGATGAGACTCCATTGGTTTTCCAGTGTAAACCGGAATCTTTCTGTCTGTCTTTGAGGAGAATTAATGCCAGTACGCACCAGCCTTGGTCTTGTATGGTAATTCTCATGGGGCAGCATGAGATCCCCTTGGGGCAAGGCAAAGTATAATGTATTTCTTAATTGCTCATGCCCATCAAGCCCGAGACGCCTTCAGGCACGCGCAAGATGCAGGCGGCAACACCTCGCTGAATGATTGTTGTGCATGGTGTCATTGCTGGCTCTATAATGACAATAAGGCAATCGCAGCATAGATCAGCAGACATTATGCCTCGAAACTGCTAAATCTCGGCCAGGGCGCTGCACTGCAATACTGAACGAAGCTCATTTATGAAGGCGTAAAAGCGGCTCCTGGTAGACACGCACCATTGCGAAATGGTGTCGAATTAATCTTTGCCGGCATAGAGAATGATTCCAAATTTCTTTTGTGCCGTATCTTTGATCGTCTTCCGTAGCTTCTTGTTGCCTTTTCCTTGGACTTGCTCCAATGCTAGAACCGCTTGCGCATGAAGTTCCCCAGCGGCGACAATATTGTACCTGTCTCCGCCTGCGGTCTTTAGGTGCATCCCGCCATTGTAAACATGAACATGGGGCGTTGTATTTGGAGCGCCCCATGCATAATAGTCTTGAAAAAATTGCGCAACCTCTCTGGCTGGCAGGGTTCTCAACGCTTCTGGCTTGTGCAATGAGAGCCGATCGCTTTGAAGTGCCCTCCCGCCCATCACATCCGCCTCTCGCTCCAGCCCTGCGTCGTCATTCACCGCCAGGCCACCTGCCATCTGCAGCGTCGGCCGCACCCGCCCCTGGGCCTGCTGCACCACATGCCACGCCTCATGGGGCAGGTGCCGCTCCTGTCCCGGCCCGAGATGGATGTTGGTGCCTTGCGCATAGGCCAACGCGTGGAGTTGCGCCGGCTTGGTGGAGTTGTAATGCACCCGCACGGCATCCATCGATAGGCCGGACAGGGCTTCCAGGTTGCTCTTGAGCTGATCCGGCAGGCCGGTGAGATTGGGCTGAGAAGCCGCGACCTGCGGCTTGGTGGTGGAGATTCCAGCCGCAGCGCTTGGCGCCGCCTCCTTGGCCACCGCCTGCAACTGCCGCAGCTGGGAAACCTGCGGGCCATTGTTGGCCAACTCCTGCAATCGTCGCAATTGAGTCGTCTGGGGGCTGCTGATCGCCAACTCCTGCAGCCGTCGTAATTGGGACACCTGGGGACTGTGATTGGCCAGCTCCCGCAACCGCCGCAGTTGCGCTGTTCGTGGGCTGTGGGTCACCAGCTCGGGCAGCGGGGCTGTTGTGGGCCGCTGGGCCTGCCGAGTTGCCTGGGTCCCCCTGCCGGATGGCCGCTGGTGGCTGGCTTCCTCCGCCTGCTGGATCCGTTGCCGCCGGCTGCGGGAGGCCATGGGTGGGATTTTCTCAGCTTTGAGCCTCAGTGTATGCGTGCTGCGACCATCGCGGTGATCGCGTGATGGCGCCGGTCTCCAATCGGCTCAGGCGGCTGTGGTCGGCTGGGCTGACTCGCCAATCGGGCGATGGGGCATTGTGGTGCGGCAGCGCTGCCAGCAGGAGCGACGTCCCTCTTGGCCATGGTCTTGGCCCGAGTGGGCGCTGTGCTGGGACGCGGGGCTGGCGCGAGCGACGGCTTTCGCTCGCCAACGGCCCCCGGCCGCCCGGCCTAACGCAATGGCCGCCCGGCGCCGATCGGCTCGGGGCTGGCGTTCAAGGCCGCTGCTCCAGCTCACCGAGTGATGCGGGCGCGGCAGTCGCCACGCCTCGATGGCGCCCCGCCCCAGCCCGCGAGAGCTGGGCTACAGCCAGCAAGCGATTTCAGACCCGTATTCCATCCATGGCCACAGCTCGCACTGGCACGATCAAGCTCAAGCATGTTCTGGATAACCAGTGTAGACGCTAGGAGTTGGTGGCTGGAGGATCGCTGCTTTGCGCCTGGCGTAACGCCCAGCGATGGAGCTGGTTGCCGAGATGCAAAGCAACGCCTAGATTGCCAGCGACGGTCAGCCATGCTGATCAGAGTACACCCCTGATTCCAATACATCAATGTCATCTACACCGGACCAAGCCAAGGACGCAATCCTCTACATCCAAGGCCTAGCCAAGCAGCCTCTTGAGCAGGCCGCGCTACGGATCGCCTCAGCATTTGAAGCAGGCTCGCTGTCGGCGGGGGCCGCGTATGGGGTCAGCGCTGGCCGTGACGAGGAGTTAGCCGCCAGAACGGCTGCCAAGCGGAAGAGCAAGGTGTTCACCATCCAGAAGAGCAACCCGGATGGCATCATCACAAACATGATTGATCTTTACGAGTTCGAGTATGTCGATACCCTCACCAAGAACGACAAGGATGGCAATCTTTTCAGCAAGACACTGCGGCTTGCGATTCAGCTGGTTGTCAACGTTCCCAGACTTTGGGGGGCGTTTGTGCGCCGCAAGTCGCAAAAGACACTGATGGACCGCCTGCAGTTTGTCTATGCGTCCGGCATCCTGATGCTGCTCGTTGTCTACCTCGTGGTGCTGATCACAGCCGCCTATGGTACCGTCACGCAAGTGGTCTCAACAGGTCGACCTGCCAAGGCGCAGACATTAGTTCAGGCAGCAAGCAACCGTTTCGGTAACGCCACGCAAACGCAAGTCATCTTTGCCCAAGCGCAGCAGCCCTCTCCAGCTTCTGTGCAGACCGATGCAGGCTCGCCAAGCTCAGCCATCGTGAATGCGGCTGGGACGTTGACTCGCTTGCTCGGCCGCTGGGCTCCATCGCTGGTGATTTTGATCGCCGTCCTGGAGGCCTTTTATCCCAAGCTAAAACAACAAGCGCTGAATGCCGCTTTTGATTACAACGCTGCGCTGCAATACCTAAGCTTCGGTACGCGAGGTACTGTCCTCGATGGTCAGTTGCTTTCAGTGCTTGACCACATTGAAGCCAAAGGATACCAGAATCTTCATGTCATC
>JBIIIX010000022.1:0-20261 GCA_044234415.1 Cyanobium sp. | reverse complement strand
GGTCATGCCGATCCCGTTGTCGGAGATCGTCAACGTCTTGGCCTCACGATCGATGCGAATGTTGATTTTGCCTTCGGCTCCCTCGCTGCAATCGCCAGCGAGCGCTGCCATGCGCCGTTTCGAAATAGCATCGACGCCATTGCTAATCAGCTCACGCAAGAAAACCTCGTGACCTGAGTAGACGGCTTTTTTGATGATCGGGAAGATGTTCTCGGTATGGATCTGGATCTGACCCTGTTCCAGCACCGTCATTGCCACTAAACGAGAAAACTCTTCGACCTTAGTCAGCTGCTGAGGCGGCCTCAACCCCGCCGAGGGTGGAATCTCCGAACCACCTCAGCGCTCCCGTTGCAGATCGGGCCGCTCCTCGGGCAGGATCGCCCCTTCCACCGGGCAGACCTGCAGGCAGATGCCGCAATCGATACATGTGTTGAAGTCGATGCGGTAGTAGGGCAGGCCCTTCTGATTGGAGCTGACTCCTGGATGGATGCAGGCCACCGGACAGGCTTCAACGCAATCGGCCACGCCCGTGCAGATCTCGGTGACGATGCTGTGGGGCATCAGGCCGAAGGCAACAGCTTTGATGCTACTCAGCCAGCCACACCGCCCTCCGGCAGCCAAACCGCCCCGCGGCAGCCACGCCGTTCGGCGATCGCCTCCAGTTCCGTTTCGTCCTGGCAGGGCCAGGGGCACAGCTCGGCCGGCTCGCCGCTGGCGTGCAGCTCGGCCATGCGGCCCAGCGCCCGCAACAAACCGTCGGCTCCGGCTGCGGCCACCAGCCAGGGGGCGGTCGTCGCCAGGCGGGGCGATCCTGGACCCAGCAGATCAGCGATCGTTTCAATCGAGAAGGCGAAGCCGGTTCCGGCGGCGCGGGTTGGATCGCGGCTAAAGCGGCCCACGAGCGCGTCGTAGCGGCCGCCGCTGGCGATTTCCACGGGCGCGTGCGGTCCTTGGCAGACGAGCTTGAACACGAGCCCGTCATACAGATCGAAGTGGGGTTGGAACGTGGGGTCCAACTGCAGCCGCACCCCTTGGCGGCTGGCCAACGGCGCTACTCCCTCAAGGATGCTCTGCAAGCTGTCCAGCAGCTCAATGCAGCCCAGCTGGCGTCTCAGTGCCGCCAGGACATCCTGGGGCGTACCCCGCAGAGCCAGCAGGGCTTGCAGCGCGAGCCGCTGTGGCTCGGGAAGCTGGATGCCGGCGAGGGCGAGCGGGTCAAGGTCTGTGAGGGCTCGCCGCACGCCAGGCCGATGTTCGGGGTCAATGGGCTGAAGCACACCGCTGAGCAGCCCTTGATGCCCCAGCAGGAGGGTGGGTTGGTGCTTCGCCTCCAATCCAAGGCTGGCTACGGCGGCGAGGAGCAGATGGATCAGCTCGGTGTCGGCGGCGGCGGACGCCACTCCCAGCAGCTCCACGCCACTCTGGAGATCTTCCGTGATTCGCAGACTGGCATTCTCGCTTACCACACTACGGTAGGTGGAGCCACAGGCCCAGAGCCTCAACGGCCTGGGCTTTTCGGCCAAGCGCGTGCCGGCGGCCCTGGCGATCGAGGCCGTGCACTCGGGCCTGAGACCAAGCGGTTCATCAGCAGCAAGCCGCACCAGCGCTCTGGAAGGGATTGCGCCATCCGCCTGGAGTGTGTCCAGCCGTTCGATCGTGGGTGGCGCTACCTCCTGGTAGCCCCAGAGGCGGTACACCTCGGCAAGCAGTTCACAGAGGCGGCGCTGCCGTTCGACCTCGCGGGGGTTGAGGTCGCGAACGCCGGCGGCGGGTTGCAGGGCCATGAAGCCGCTCCGGGTATCTGGAGATCCTATGGATCCAGGGTCCAGGGGTCGAGCCGCCGGTCCTGGCTCTCCGGAAACAGGACGGCGCATCTGGCCTCCTTGGCACCGTATCCCGCCCGCAGCATCGTTCGATCGGCATCGTTCGATCGGCCCCTGATCAGCCGCCCAGCTGCGTGAATCGGCTCATCGCCTCGCCGCCCCGGTGTTGTTCCCCCGTTGGAGACCCCGGTCCAACCTCAGCCAGGTGCTCCTAGCCGCTGATGTGGACGTGCCTCAGGCGTCGTGCCGGCCCTCAACGGGAGGGCCATCACCCTGCCGCGCTGACCCCTCGATCCAACTCAGGAGCGCCGTAGCTGCTGCCGGGCAGGGGCTGGCAGTCGGCCAGACCGGCGATCAACGCACCGTGCAAGCCAGGGGCGCAAGCGATGATGCGCCCCCCCTTCAGGTCCAACGCACTGCCGTCGTAGGCGCTCACCACGCCTCCGGCCTGCTCCACCAGCACCACACCTGCGGCCAGGTCCCAAGGCGACAAACCGCGCTCCCAATAGCCATCCAGTCGGCCAAGGGCGACGTAGGCCAGGTCCAAGGCAGCGGCCCCGGCCCTCCGCACGCCGCGGGAACGGTGGGTGAAATACGCAAACTCGGCGTAGTTGTTGTCGAGCCGCTCAATACGGTCATAGGCAAAGCCCGTGGCCAGAAGCGAATCGGCGAGGCGATCGCAAGCGCTAACCCGCAGGGGATTGCCATTGCACCAGGCTCCCTGTCCTGGCGCGGCCCAAAAGAGTTGGTCCATGGCCGGTGCCGCCAGGGCTCCTAACAGCGGAATCCCTTGCCAGGTGAGGCCCACGGAGGTGCCAAAGAAGGGAAAGCCATGGGCGTAGTTGGTGGTGCCATCCAACGGATCCACGCACCATTCCAGGCTGCCCTTCCCCTGCCGGCGGCCGCTCTCTTCGGAAAGGACGGGGATGTCGGGCGTGGCACGGGTCAGGGTGTCGAGCACGACTGCTTCGGCGGCAAGATCGGCCTCTGTCACCAGATTTCCCGCCGCACCCTTCTCCCGCACTCCATCAAGCCTGCCGAACAGCTCGCGGAGGGGAATCGCTCCGGCTTCCGCGGCTTGCCGGGCCACCTCCAGCAGCTGGCGAATGTCTGGTTCCGCGAGTCCGCTACCGCGTAACGCTTGCTGGGAGAGCGCATTCTCGAAGGAGCTGCCGGGTGCGGCGATGGGGGTCGATGTCATTCGTCGTCGAGCGGAAGACCGGGATTCACGCGACCGCGACCGAAGTGGCGGCCGAACTGAAGCTCGTAGACCTCATCCTCATCCTGGGTCTCCACTTCCAGGGGGCCGATGGCTTTGGCCACACACAGCAGGCCGTAGCCCCGCTGGCGGAGCTCCCGGGAGAGCCCCAGGGCCTCTCGCTGATCCAGGTCGCCGCTGCGGATCCTCACGGCGCAGGCGGTGCAACAGCCGTTGCGGCAGCTAAAGGGAAGCGGATCGCCCTGGGCCTCAAAGCTGGCGAGGATGTAGTCCCCTTCAAGCACCTGGTGGGTGATGATCCTGCCGGCCTGGCGCCAGTTCACGGTGACCGGAAACGATCTCGGGGGCATGGTGGGCAGTTCGGGGGGAGGCCGCGGTTCAGGGGGGCCGTGCTGCTAGGTTGCCACCTGATCGACTGCTTCTGGAGAGGTGGCCGAGTGGTCGAAGGCGCAGCACTGGAAATGCTGTATAGGGGTAACTCTATCGAGGGTTCGAATCCCTCCCTCTCCGTGATCCGCCGGCCCAAGGGCCGGCTTCTTTTTGTCCAGAGGAGAGCAGGCTGCCCGGCAGATCCAAGTGCGACGGATCGTGAAGACTTGAGAGCCTCACCGCTGGGATCCAGCTGGGCAGCCGCGGCGCTTCGGTGACCTGATCCGCCAGACCCTGGCGCAGCCGAAAGGGGGTACCCCTGCACGGGCAGAAGCACGCCGGAGAAAACTGCCGCCTGGCTTTGCGGTGAACAGTCGCGCTGATTTGTGGCTCAACGGGACCGATCAACTGTCGGTCGTGAAGCCTTCAATCCGGCAACCAGGGTATGGGGCTGGAGATGCGCGACCCACCAGCCTCGACCCACCAGCACGGCAAGGGACAATCAGCTGGACAACACGGCTCAATGCCCCAGGCGTCGGCCGCGAGGCGGGTTCAGCCGAAGCGCCCGGTCACGTAATCCTGCGTGGCTTGCTGCGCCGGAGCATTAAAGATTCGCTCCGTGGCATTGAACTCCACCAGATAGCCCACCTTGCCGGAGCCGCCCTCCACGGCTTCGGCGTTGTAGAAGGCTGTCATATCCGCAACACGAACAGCCTGTTGCATGTTGTGGGTCACGATCACGATTGTGAACTTGCGCTTCAACTCGTGCATCGTTTCTTCAATCTTAAGCGTTGAGATTGGATCGAGCGCAGAACAGGGCTCATCCATCAAGATCACTTCAGGCTCCGTGGCGATAGCGCGAGCGATGCAAAGTCGTTGTTGCTGCCCGCCGGAAAGAGCCAAGCCACTCTCTTGCAGTTTGTCTTTGCATTCATCCCAGACGGCCGCCTGCCGCAAGGAGCGCTCGACAAGCTCATCCATATCGCCGGTGTAACCATTAATGCGGGCACCAAAGGCGATGTTTTCGTAGATCGTTTTTGGGAAGGGGTTGGGTTTCTGGAACACCATGCCAATACGGCGTCGCACCTCCACTGGATCGATGCGCGGGTGGTAGATGTCCTCACCGTCGAAAATCACCCGGCCACGCAGGCTGCAGCCGGGAATCAAATCATTCATGCGGTTGAGGGCCCGCAACACCGTGCTCTTGCCACAGCCGGATGGACCAATGAAGGCGGTCACCTTGCCCTTGGGCAAGTCCAAGTGGACATTGCGAACCGCCTCAAAGCTGCCGTAGCTGATCGTGACATTGTCGATGCCGATACAGGTGCTGGAGGCCGTAGCAAGGCTGGCGTTGTTGGTTGGCATGGTTTGGATGGTGATACGTGAGATGGGGCTGAGAAGCGGCTTTGAGACGGCTGGAAGTGAAGAGCAATGAGCGTGATTGATAGCGATGGCAGGGGCAATCGCTCAGCTTCGCGACACTTTTGAGATCCAACGGGCCAAGATGTTCGCCATTAAAATCATCACCACCAGGATAAAGGATGCGGCCCAGGCGAGGGTGTGCTGCTCCTCATATGGCATGGTGGCGAAATTGTAGATCAGCACAGACATCGTGGCGATCGGATTGAAGACGCCATCGGGCCAGAACGGAGAAAACAAAGCCGTGAAAATCAGGGGTGCGGTTTCGCCTGCCGCCCGGGCCAGCGCCAACACGATGCCCGTGGCAATCGGCGTCAATGCAGCTGGTAGCGTTACCCGAGTAATCGTCACAAACTGGGAAGCTCCAACCCCATAGGAGGCCAACCGCAACTCTTGCCCCACCAATCGCAGGCCTTCATCTGTCGTTTTGATCACGGTGGGTAACATCAGGACAGAAAGTGCGATGCCCCCTGCCATGGCGCTATAACTCTGGCCGAAGAATATGCGCGTAGCCACAACTGCACCATAGACAAACACCCCACTTATAATCGACGGAACACCGGCCAACACATCGTTGGAAAAGCGAACGGCTTGAGCAAACCAGCCATTGCGAGAGTATTCAGCAATATAAACACCGGCGCCGACGCCGAACGGGATTGAAATGAACGAGGCAATCACGACCACGACCAGGGTGCCTAGGATGGCGTTGCCAATGCCGCCGCCTTCTAGTCCGGGAGCAGGGGGGAGTTGAGTGAATAATTGAATGCTTAAGCGCCGCGCTCCTTGGACCAAGACGAACAGGAGGACCAGCACCAGAGGCAGCACCGCAATCGCCGCAAACACGGAGGCGATGGCGGTAAACATGCCATTCATTTTATTGCGCAGTAAGCTTGGATCGAAGTGGAGCGATCCTCGTTTGAACTGGCTGCTGAGGGAGGGGTGGGCAGTGGCCGGCATGGGATGATGGATGAATCGGGGATAGCTGAGTACGTAAAGATCTAGTAACGGAGGCTCAGGCGGCGGACGATCCATTGAGCCATGACATTAATCACAAGCGTAATCATCATCAACACCAATGCGGCATACATCAGAGAAGAGACCTGAAGACCATCTGCCTCGCCGAACTGATTTGCCAAGAGCGAGGCAATCGTGATGCCCGGCGCAAGAAGCGATGTGCTGAACTTGAGGGAGTTGCCAATGATCATGGTAACGGCCATGGTTTCACCCATGGCACGACCCAAGGCCAGCATCACCCCGCCCATGATGGCCGAAACCGCAGCCGGCAGAATGACATTGAAGATCGCTCCCCATCGCGTGGAACCGATTCCATAAGCACCTTGCCTCAGCTCGATCGGCACCTGATTCAAGGCATCGCGGGAAATCGCTGTGATGATCGGCAGGATCATGACGACAAGGATCAGCACTGCCGGGGCGATTCCAGGGCCCTGAGGGACTGTTGAAAAAATCGGGATCCAGCCGAGGAATTGATGCAAAGCTTGCAGCACCGGACGAATGGCTGGCTCCATCACGAAGATGGCCCAAAGACCAAGCACAACAGACGGGATGGCCGCCAACAACTCCACCATCAAGCCAATGGCCTCCCGCATGGGGATGGGGATCAAGTCTTCGGTAATGAACAAAGCCGTGCCCACCCCCAGGGGCACAGCCAGCAGCAAGGCCAACAGCGAGGTCACCAGAGTTCCGTAAACTGCTGTCAAGGCGCCGTAAGTCTCCTGAACGGGATTCCAATCCGAGGTTGTGATGAACCTCAAACCGAACTGACGGAATGCATCCTCAGCACCGTGGCCCACCGTGAGCAGGATGGCGAACAGAATCAGCGCGACTGAACCTGCAAGCCCCAGCGTGAGCTGGCGAAAGCCCTGGTCCACCAGGCGCTCGCTGAGGGGTCTGTGTCGTCGCGTGAAGGTCCCGGACCCGGCGGCCATGGACTGGTCGGAAGGGCTCATGCGGGTCTGGGGTGTCTTGATCTCGGAATGGGGCCGATCGCCGACGGCTAGGGCCTTTCTCCAAAACTAGGGAGAGACCAGGAGGGCTCGTTTAAGCTGCAGTTAAAAGTTTCATGGCCGATCGATGACCCGCTCCCGGCGATTTCCTCTAGCCCTGCCAGGAGCCTCCCGGTAGGGTTTCAGGCTGGAGCGGAGTTCCATGGGGCGCATCGTTGGCATCGACCTCGGCACCACCAATTCGGTGGTGGCTGTGCTGGAGGGCGGACGCCCCCAGGTCATCGCCAACGCTGAGGGCAGCCGCACCACCCCCTCGGTGGTGGGCTTCAGTCGCGACAGCGAGCTCCTGGTGGGTCAGCTGGCCCGCCGCCAGTTGGTGCTGAATCCCCGCAACACCTTCGCCAACCTCAAGCGCTTCGTCGGTCGCCAGTGGGACGAGCTTGAGGACAGCAGCCTCAGCGTTCCCTACACGGTCCGGGCCAATGACACCGGCAGCGTCCGGATTGTCTGCCCGGCCAGGGAGCGCGAGTTCGCGCCTGAGGAGCTGGTGGCCAGCGTCCTGCGCAAGCTCGTTGACGATGCCTCCACCTTCCTCGGGGAACCGGTGGAAGCCGCGGTGATCACTGTTCCGGCCTACTTCAATGACGCCCAGCGCCAGGCCACCCGCGATGCGGGACGGCTGGCCGGGATCAGCGTCGAGCGCATCCTCAACGAACCCACGGCGGCGGCGCTTGCCTACGGCTTCGATCGCAGTCCCGCCAAGCGGGTGCTGGTGTTTGACCTAGGAGGTGGCACGTTCGATGTCTCCCTGTTGCGGATTGCCAACGGCGTCTTCGATGTGAAAGCCACCAGTGGCGATACCCAGTTGGGCGGCAACGACTGGGATAGTCGCATCGTCAACTGGCTCGCCGAGAGCTTCCAACGGGAGCACGGCCAGGATTTGCGGCGGGATCGTCAGGCGCTGCAGCGCCTCACCGAGGCGGCGGAAAAGGCCAAGCAGGAGCTCTCCGGCGTCACCATCACTCCGATCTCGCTGCCCTTCATCGCCACCGGTCCTGAGGGTCCACTTCACATTGAAACCAGCCTGGAGCGACGCCAATTCGAAGCCCTCTGCCCCGACCTGCTCGACCGGTTGCTGCGACCGGTGCAACGGGCATTGCGCGATGCCGGACTCTCCGCTGACGCCATCGACGACGTGGTTCTGGTGGGTGGTTCCACCCGCATGCCCATGGTGCAGGAGATGGTTCGCACCCTGATCCCGCGTGAGCCCTGTCAATCGGTCAACCCCGATGAGGTGGTGGCGATCGGCGCCGCGGTTCAGGCCGGCATCCTCACGGGTGAACTGCGCGACCTGATGCTGAACGACGTGACACCGCTGTCCCTCGGCCTGGAGACGATCGGCGGGGTGATGAAGGTGCTGATCCCCCGCAACACCGCGATCCCGGTGCGCCGCTCCGATGTGTTCAGCACCTCGGAGGCCAATCAGAACTCTGTGGAGATTCACGTGCTGCAGGGGGAACGGCAGATGGCCGAGGGGAACAAATCCTTGGGGCGCTTCCGGTTGTCCGGAATTCCCCCAGCCCCACGCGGGGTGCCGCAAGTGCAGGTGTCGTTCGATATCGATGCCAACGGCATGCTCCAGGTGTCCGCCACGGATCGCACCACCGGTCGCCAACAGAGCGTGTCGATCCAGGGTGGCTCCAACCTTTCCGAAGAGGAGATCCAACGGTTGCTGGCTGAAGCCGAGCGCAAAAACGTCGAAGACCGCCGCCGCCGCGCCGAGGTGGACCGTCGCAATCGCGCTCAAACCCTGGTGGCCCAGGCCGAGCGGCGCCTGCGCGATGCCGCGCTTGAACTGGGTCCCTACGGCGCCGAACGTCAGCAGCGCTCCGTGGAGCTGGCCCTGCGCGATGTACAGGATTTGCTGGCCGAAGGGGATTCCGCCGACCTGGAGTTGGCGGTCAGTCAGCTCCAGGAAGCGCTGTTCGGGCTGAACCGCCGCCTGCTCAGTGAGCGCAAGGCTGATGCCGGCCCGCTGCAGGGTTTGCGCAACACGCTCGGCACACTCAAGGATGAGCTGTTTGCTGACGACGACTGGGATGATTGGGACCGCGCCCCCCGCAGCGATCCCTGGGATACCGCTCCCCGCAGACGCGAGGAGGAGCGCTGGCGTGATCCTGGCCGCCGGCCCCAGCCAGAATCCTGGTCCGATGGCGGCACGGGTCGGCGAACGGATCCCGGCTTCATGGATCGCGGCTCAGGAGGCCAGTCCGCCGGACCATCCACCCGTGAGCGTGCCAATACCAGCAGGGACACCTGGGCGGATCAGGCGGCGGAGGGGTGGAACGAGCAACCCCCACGCTGGGAGGACCCCTTCGTACCACCGGTACGGAACCGCAACCCGGCCGAGCCCGAGGCCTGGCAACCGCCAACCCCCGCTGTCGATCGCTCCAGAACGCGGGGGATTGCCGCCCCCGCGGCCGATCCCTGGGGAGACGATCCAACCCCGTGAGCGCAGCACCCCGAACCGCGGAACGCCAGTGGCTGGTTGAGGACCACTGGGAGGTGTTGGGCGTTGGGCCTAATGCCGACGCCGACGCGCTCAAGCGGGCCTTCCGCCGCGAGGCGCGGCGGTGGCATCCCGATCTCAACGCCAACGACCCCGTGGCTGAGGAGCGCTTCAAGCGCATCAACGAGGCTTATGCGGTGTTGAGTGATCCCAAGCGCCGACAAGCTTGGGAGACCGGCATGGAGTCGCCCGAGGGGGATGATGCGGCCGTTCCTTTTGCCACCGGCTTCCCAGCGTTCGAGGACTATCTCGATGCCTTGCTCGGTCGCAGGAACCGCACCAGCCAGGCCAGACCGGCTGGGCCGATCCCTTCGGATGGTGATGGGGAGGTGAATCCAGAGACGCCGGCGCAGCGCGGCAGCGAAGGGACGAGCCAGCCCGTCGCCAGTGGCCCGGATCCGGGCGCCGTCACCCCCTCAGGTCCCTCGTCGCCGGTGCGTGCAGGTGGCGATCTCGAAACGCTGGTGGAGCTCACTCCCGACCAGGCCCTGGCCGGCACCCAACTTGAACTCAGCCTGCCGGATGGCACGGTGGTGGAAGTGTGGTCCCCCCCCCGGGCGGGAGATGGCTGGCGGCTGCGATTGGCCGGCGTGGCCCCTGGTGGCGGGGATCACTTCCTGCACCTGCGGGTGCGCACGGCTGAGGGTCTGCGATTGGATGGCCTGCGGGTTCTCTATCGCCTCGATCTCCATCCCGCCGACGCGGCCCTGGGCTGTCAGGTGGTCGTGCCCACCCTGGAGGGACCTGTACGGCTGAGGGTTCCGGCCGGGTCGTCCAGCGGGCGGCTGCTGCGCCTGCGGGGTCGTGGGCAGGCCTGGGGTGAGGAGCGCGGCGACCAGCTGGTGGAATTGCGAATCGTTCTTGACCAAGAGCCCGACGACGATGAACGCTCGCTGTACCGCCGACTGCGAGAGCTGGATCAGCAGCGCCGCACTGGCTGAGCCATGACGCTGGTGAGAAAATGGCCTCACCCACATCCTGGCCGCCGCCTGCCGCATGCCCAGCCCTGAGCTTGTCCACGTGCTGCTGTTCGATGCGGGCAGCGACCAGGAGGGGATCCATTCCCTGGAGCTGGCCGGGCGCACCATCGTGCTGCTGTTTGAATCCCACGACGATGCCTCCTGTTATGCCGGGCTGCTGGAGGCTCAGGATTTCCCCGTCCCGAGCGTGGAGGCCATGGAGCGCAATCAGATCGAGGCCTTCTGCTCCGATGCGGGCTACGAGGCGCGCCATGTGCCCAGCGGCTTTCAACCCCACACCCTGGAAGATCGCCTGCTGATCGCCCCTCCTGAACGCAACATGGACCTGACCAATTGGCGTGAGCAGCCCCAAGAGGCCGAATCGGCCGCGGAACCTTCCTCCGCAGCACCCGACCCGGCTCTTGAGGCCTTCCGGCGCAGCCTGGAGGGTTTGCTGTGAACACCGACCGCGGCCATCTGCTCACCGAGCAGGCTCACCCCGCCAGCGCCGACCTCGATACCCTGGCCACGCCCGAACTGGTGGAGCTGTTCTGCCAGATCGATCTGGAACCCCAGAGGGCCGTGGCCAACGCGGCTGTCCAACTCGCCACCGCGATCGACGCCATCAGCGGTCGTTTGGCCCGTGGAGGCCGGTTGTTTTATCTGGGGGCCGGCACCTCGGGGCGTCTCGGGGTCCTCGATGCCGCGGAGTGTCCCCCCACCTTCTGTACGGCGCCGGAGTTGGTCCAGGGCGTTCTTGCAGGTGGCGCCCCAGCCTTGTTGCGCAGCTCCGAAGGGCTGGAGGATCAACGGGAGGCTGGTCGGCAGGATCTGGAGGCACGCGGGTTCAATGCCGCCGATGCTCTTGTGGGCATCGCAGCCGGCGGCACCACCCCCTACGTGTTGGGTGGGCTTGAACATGCCCGTGACTTGGGGGCCTTGGCGATCGCCATGGCCTGCGTCCCCAAGGATCAGGCCGCCATGCCCTGTGAGATCGACATTCGCCTGCTCACAGGCCCTGAGCTGTTGACCGGTTCCACCCGCCTCAAGGCAGGCACGGCGACCAAGATGGCGCTCAACATCCTCTCCACCGGCGTGATGGTCCGCCTCGGGAAGGTGCACGGCAACCGGATGGTGGATGTGGCCGTGACCAACGCCAAGCTCGAGGATCGAGCCCTGCGAATCCTGCGGGATCTGGCCGACGTTCCTCGTGATCAGGCTGCCAGCCTGCTCGATCGAGCTGGAGGCTCGGTCAAGCAGGCCTTGCTGATGGCGATCACCGGGGCCAGTGCCCAACAGGCAGAGACGATCCTGACCCACCATGGGCCCTCCCTGCGGCAGGCACTCGCCGCTGTGGCGCCATTCGGCTCCGGCCAGGGATAACCCCCCTCAGGCCTAGCCAAATGTGCCGTTCAGTCCGCAGCTGGAGGCAGCAGCGGGCTGTTCAGAACCAGCTAGAGGCGCCGATCTCGCCCCCCTGCCGGTTGGGGAGCTAACTCTTTGCAGATCACGGCCTTGTTGTTGGGGGAGATCCGCAGCAGCCCAATGGGGTCTGCGGGCGCTCCTTCGCCACACTCCGTGGCGCGTTGCTCCGTCGGCGCGGTTGACCGCCTGCATCCTCGACGACACGCCCTGGCACGCCAGCGGTCAGGCGGGCGCCGAAACGGTGGATTCGTCAAAGGATCCCCAGTAGGGAGCGGTGAACATATCGATGCGGCGTCGCGTCGCGGCTGGCACAGCCGCCGCTGGGGTGATCAAGGCGTGGCGGAGGGCCTGATGGCTGGGGCTTGCCGGTTTAAGGGCGGCAATCCGTTCGGCGGCTAACCGCACGATGCTTTGGGCCAACAACGCATTGGCCTGAAGATTGGCCAGCACCATGTCCACCGTCACCGCGGCGTGGTCGCTGTGCCAGCAGTCGTAATCCGTCACCATCGCCAGGGTGGCGTAGGCGATCTCCGCCTCCCGGGCCAGCCGGGCTTCGGTGTGATTGGTCATGCCGATCACAGCACACCCCCAGCTGCGGTAAAGCTCTGATTCGGCGCGGGTCGAAAACGCGGGACCTTCCATGCATAGGTAGGTGCCGCCGCGATGCAGATGCCGTCCGTCCGGCATCAGGCTGTCGCCCACATCGGCCAAAATGCGGCTCAGGACAGGGCAAAACGGATCGGCCGCCGTTACGTGGGCCACGGCTCCTTCCCCGAAAAAGGTGAGCGGACGTTCGCGGGTGCGATCGATGAACTGATCCGGCACGACCATGTCGAGCGGCCGCATCGATTCCTGCAGAGACCCCACGGCCGAAACCGAAAGAATCCAGCGAACGCCGAGGGAGCGCAACGCCCAGACGTTGGCACGGTAAGGAACCTCACTGGGGCTGTGGGTGTGGTGTCGGCCATGCCTGGCGAGGAACACCACCTCAAGGTTCCCCAGGCGTCCGATACGCAAACTGTCAGATGGAGCACCGTAGGGAGTTTCGACCGCCAATTCCTCCACCTGCTCAAGCCCCTCCATGCTGTAGAGCCCACTGCCCCCGAGCACCCCCACGCGAGCCTTGCTGAGGTCAGGGAGGAGCGGCGGGCGGGTCATGGTTCTGAGGCGGTGTACGGATGACCTCAGTCCTAACCCAGGCGATGGAGCGCTGTCCTGCCAGAATCCCGGCTCCTCGCCAGTTAGGCAATGACCAAGGCCGTGATGGAGACCGATGCGGGCAGCATCAACCTGGAACTGTTCGATCAGGATGCTCCGGGGACCGTCGCCAACTTCGTCAAGCTGGCCAAGGATGGCTTCTACGACGGCCTGGCGTTTCACCGGGTCATCGATGGCTTCATGGCGCAGGGAGGCTGCCCCAACAGCCGTCCAGGATCCTCCCGCCCCGCTGGGACCGGAGGGCCTGGCTACACGATTGCTTGCGAAATCAATAGCCGTAAGCACGCGGCTGGCAGCCTCTCCATGGCCCATGCGGGGCGCAACACCGGCGGCAGTCAGTTCTTCATCTGCCATGGTGCCCAGCCCCATCTCGATGGCGTGCACACGGTGTTCGGCCAAACCGGTGATCTTGATGTGGTGCTGAAGCTGCACAACGGCAGCGTCATCCAACGCGTCACCATTGAGGACTGAGGCGCCGCACGCACGCTCTGCCCGCAGGGGTGTTCCCCGCCCTCAGAACGGGCAGGCCTGCCGCGACCAGACGATGAACCCGCCAGGTCTGAGATCCAGGTGGGGGCAGCTGGCGGCCTCTCGGGCGGGGGTGAGGTCGCTGAGTTCACGATGTTCAGCTTCAACCTCGGAGCTCGGGTGGCTGACCCGCTTGGCATCTGGTGCCAACAGCAGGCTGATGCGTTGACACCCTTCCCACCCCGCCAGGTTCCTGAGCAGATCGGCCAGATCTCGCGCCTTCAACTCCTGATCGCGTTCGGCAGCCAACAGCAAAGTCAGCTCGGGTTGATCCAGTAAGGCGAGCAGTCGGGGGTCCGCCTCACGCTCCAGCAGCAGGCCCGCGTTCAGCAACTGCTGGCGCAGGGTCTCCAGCTTGCGTGTGGCAAACGCGGCATCGCCGCAGCCATGCCAGCCGACCACGGCGGTCAGCCCGCAGAGCTCGGGGGCCTCCTGCTCAGCGGCCAGCCCAGATCCCATCAAATGCCCCAGCTTGGTTTGCTTGACGCGCAGGTAGTTGGCGTTGTGGCTGCTGGGATCCATCACCAGAGGCACCCTGTCTTCAACCTGGAGGCCGTAACCGCCAAGCCCGGCGATCTTGCGGGGGTTGTTAGTGATCAACCGCAGCCGCTGGATGCCAAGGTCGCTGAGGATCTGAGCCCCCACGCCGTAGTTGCGGAGATCGGCTGGAAAGCCAAGTCGTTCATTCGCTTCGACGGTGTCAAGTCCAAGATCCTGAAGCGCGTAAGCCCGCAGTTTGTTGATCAGCCCGATGCCTCGCCCTTCCTGGCGCAGATAGACGACCACCCCCTCTCCCGCCGCCTCGATCATGCGCAGGGCCGCTTCCAGCTGGGGGCGGCAATCGCAGCGCAGCGAACCGAAGGCATCGCCGGTCAGGCATTCCGAATGCACCCGCACCAACACAGGGCCCGCTGAGGTCTCCGGACGTCCCTTGACGATCGCCACATGCTCGCCAGCATCAAGCTGATTCCGATAGCCGATGGCGCGAAAGGAGCCAAAGGCGCTGGGCATCACGGCCTCCGCTTGCCGCAGCACAAACCGTTCCGTCGCCAGGCGGTAGCGGATCAGATCGGCGATCGAGATCAGGCAGAGACCATGGGCACGCGCGTAGGCGACCAACTCGGGTAGGCGAGCCATGGAGCCATCCCGATTTTGAATCTCACAGATCACGCCAGCGGGATAAAGGCCCGCCATACGGGCCAGATCAACAGCCGCTTCCGTATGGCCGGCGCGTTTCAACACGCCACCATCCCTGGCCCTGAGGGGGAAGATGTGGCCGGGCCGGCGCAGATCGCGGGGACGGCTCTGCGGATGCAGGGCCACCTGGATCGTTCTTGCTCGGTCTTCGGCCGAGATCCCTGTCGTCACTCCGTGTTCGGGGCCGGCATCCACGCTCACAGTGAAAGCCGTCTGGTTGTTGTCCGTGTTTCGATCCACCATCAAAGGCAGATCCAACGCGTCGAGGCGTTGCCCCTCCATGGCCAGGCAGATCAGACCGCGGGCTTCGGTGGCCATGAAGTTGATCTGTTGGGGCGTGGCGAACTGGCCGGCACAGATCAGGTCCCCCTCGTTCTCTCTGTTCTCGTCATCCACCACGACGATGCAGTCGCCATTGCGGATCGCGGCCATAGCATCGGGGATGGCATCGAAGCGCGTCGCCGCCCCTGGCCCGTCCGGATCTGGGGTGGTGAGATCAAGGGCTTTGGACTCGCTGGAAGGAATCAACGGATCAGCTCGGGGTGGCTCTCCATTTTTGGCCCTGGCGGCGGCCGTTACGATCCCCCTTCCCCTGCCGGACAAGCCATGGCCAGCCATCGGGTCGCCGTGATCGGAGCCAGCGGCTACGGCGGCCTTCAAACCTTGAGACTGCTGCAGGGGCACCCTTCCCTGGAGATCACCTTCCTGGCGGGGGAGCGCAGCAGCGGCAAACGCTGGAGTGAGCTGGTGCCCTTCCTGCCCCTGGCGGGCGACCCAGAGGTGCAATCGCCCCACCCCGACGCCGTTGCCGAAGCTGCCGATCTGGCCGTGCTCAGCTTGCCCAATGGCCTGGCCTCCAGCTTGGTGCCGGAACTCCTTAGCCGCGGCGTGCGGGTGGTCGATCTGTCGGCGGATTATCGCTACCGCTCCTTGGAGCTTTGGCAGGAGATCTACAGCGATGAAGCGGCGCAGCATCAGCGAATCGACAGCGACCTGTGCAAAGAGGCTGTCTACGGGCTTGTGGAGTGGCATGAGGAGCGCATTCGTCACGCCCGCCTGGTGGCGGCGCCTGGTTGTTTCCCAACCGCCAGCCTGCTGCCGTTGCTGCCGTTCCTGAAGCAGGGGCTGATCGAAACCAACGGGATCGTCGTCGACGCCAAAACGGGAACCTCCGGTGGGGGCAGATCGGCTCGCGAACATCTGCTGCTGGCGGAAGCCTCCGAAGCAATCGCCCCATACGGAGTGGTGGGTCATCGCCATACCAGTGAGATCGAACAGGCCGCCAGCGAAGCCGCGGCTTGCGAGATCCAGCTGCAGTTCACCCCCCATCTAGTGCCGATGGTGCGCGGTCTCCTGGCCACGGTGTATGCCCGGCTACGGGATCCTGGGCTGACGGCCGAGGACTGCACAACCCTGTTGCAGGCGGCTTATCGCCATCAACCCGGCGTGGTGGTGCTACCGGTGGGCACCTATCCCTCCACCAAGTGGGTGCGTCAGACGAATCGGGCCTTGCTGTCCGTCCAGGTTGATCGGCGCAGCGGCCAGCTGATCCTGATGAGTGCGATCGACAATCTCGTCAAAGGCCAAGCGGGGCAGGGTGTGCAATGCCTGAATCTGATGGTGGGCCTGGATGCTGGGGTGGGTCTGCCCCTGTTGCCGTTTTATCCCTGAACACGATGGTCGGATCGGCCGGCAGGTCTCACTCCTGGGGGGCACGCTTCAAGCGATCAGCGGCCAAGGCCACAGCCCAGGGCAGGATTCGGTGCTCCTGCTGCTGGATTCTGCCCTGCAAACTGGTGAGGTCGTCATCGGCAAGCACGGGAACGGCGGCTTGCACCAGGATCGGGCCAGCATCCACGTCCTCCGCCACTAAATGCGCCGTGCAGCCACTGATGGTCACGCCGCACGCCAGCGCCTGCCCCACCGCGTTCAGCCCTCGGAAACTGGGCAGGAGCGAGGGATGAATGTTAATCAGCCGGTCTGGAAAGGCGTTGATCAGCGTGGGGGTCACGATCCGCATCCAACCCGCCAGCACAATCAGGTCCACGGCCGCTTCGCGGAACAGGCCCATCAGCGCCAGGTCTAAGGCCTGCCGGCTGGGCTGGAGATGGTGATCCAGGCAGGCGCAGGCCACACCGAGGCGTGCTGCTCGACGCTCGGCGCCACAGCCTGGGTTGTTGACAACCAGTTGCACGACATCGGCCTGCAAGGGCCCTTGCCTGCAGGCATGCACCAACGCCTCGAAGTTCGTGCCTTCCCCGGAGGCCATCACCCCAAGCCGCAAACGCTCCTGCCAAGCCGGCCAGATCTGTGGCCATGGCCACTGGACGGAGGGGTGAGTCTGGCTAGTGTTTTCTGAAGCGGGCATTTCCGTTCATGTCCCATCTTTCCATCCTGCCAACCGTTCTGCGCAATGCGGAGGTTCTGGCCTCAAGCCTGCGCAGCCTGGGGTTGACCCCTCTGCCCAGCCAAGCCTTAGCGGGATTTGCTGGGGAGTCTGTGCAGGTGGATGTGGCCTTGAATCTGGAGCGTGACCTCTGGATCGGCTGGCGCCGCGAGAGTGATGGCCGTCTCACCCTGATCGGAGATCTGCAGCGGCTGAGCAGGCATCACCGGCTGCAAGCCCTCCTGGGCCAAATCACCCGTGCCTACGCAGCCCACCAGGCACTCGTTGATGCGGCCAGCCAGCTTCCGCAGGCCAACCTTCACCTCAGTGTCTGAGGTCTTCAGCTCAACAGCTGACTCGATGGAGGTCAGCCTGGATCTACGCCAGCCCGCAAGCCATCTTGTGGGTGTGACGCTTGAGTGCACGCCGGTTTCGGAGCATCTCCATCTTTCCCTGCCTGGCTGGACACCTGGCTCTTATCTGATTCGCGATTACGTTCGCCATCTGGAAGGACTGGTGGTTGAGCAGAAGGGTCAACGTTTGCAACCGCAACGCACGGAGGTAGCGAGTTGGGATGTAACTCTGCCCTCGCTGGATCGATTGCTTGTTCGCTATTCGATCTTAGCCACCGATCTGAGCGTCAGAACCTGCCATCTTGATGCGGACCATGGCTTCCTAGCTTTAGCTGCTGTGGTCCTGCTCGTGGCAGAGCATCGCTGGAGCCCGCTGCGGTTGAGCCTGGAGCTGCCAGCTGGATGGCAAGCGTTTATACCGCTGCCGGAAGTGGGGCATCACATCTGGCAGGCCCGGGATTTCGATCAGCTTGTCGATAGCCCTGTCGAGGTAGGTCCCCATCCCTGCCACAGCTTTACGGTGGCCGGTGTGCCCCATCGCTGGGTGGGTTGGGGTGGCGATCTGCCAGCGGTGGATGGCAGCTGGCTCACAGACGTCAGCCAGCTGTGCCTTGCCTGTTGCCGCCTGATGGGGGCGGCTGGACCGGCAGCCGAGCACTATCTTTTTATCCTGCATCTGCGGGACCATGGATTTGGTGGATTGGAGCACGATTGTGCATCCGTTTTGATGTACGGTCGTCGGGCGCTCTCGCAACCTGGGGGGCGACGACATCTGCTGCAGCTGGTGGCCCACGAATATCTCCACCAGTGGAATGTGCGTCGCCTGCGTCCAGCTGAACTGACTCCTTACAATTATTCAACTGCCTGCATCGTTCCAACGCTCTGGTTTGCCGAGGGTGTTACCAGTTACTACGATCAGCTGCTGCCTGTTTGTGCGGGCCTGAGTTGCGAGGCTGAGCTGCTGGAAGATCTCGGTGCGGATCTCAGTCGCTATTACCTCACACCGGGGCGCTGTGTGCAAAGCCTCAGAGAAAGCAGCGAGGAAGCCTGGGTCAAGCTCTACCGTCAGGATGCCTGGTCGGCAGATAGCCAAATTAGCTACTATCTTAAAGGCCAAGTGATTGCCTTGGTCCTAGACTTACATTTGCGTCGCCACAGCGCCTGCCTTGCCGAAGTGTTGCAAACCCTCTGGCAGCGGTTTGGGATCCATCGCCGCGGCTACCAGGAAGCCGATCTGATCGATGCGTTCAGTTCAGTCGCTCCCGATCTGGCCATGCTCCTGCCGGCCTGGCTGGGCGAGAGCGAAGACCCGGATCTGCACAGTTATTTGATCGAGATCGGTCTACGCCTCCAGCCACAGCTGGCCAGCATCGCAGACGCGGGCTGGGGATTTGAAGCTCCCGACCGAGATGGGGTACGACTGCGCAGGGTTGTGCGCCAGGGCCCCGCCGCCCAGGCGGCGCTGCAGGTGGGCGATGAAGTGTTGGCGGTCGACGGCAATCGAATCCGGCACAGCGATGATGTCAACCACTATCTCCAGCTGAGCGAATCAGGCAAGCCCATGCATGGGCAGCTAGAGATCCTATTCTGCCGAGATGGCAGCGTGCGGCGCACGATCTTGAGGTTGGCGGAGGCGACGATCGAACGCTGGACACTCAGTCCAGATCCCAAAGCCGACCAGCGGGCGATCCAATGTCGCCAGCGCTGGATGAACCTGGAATCCGAACCATGACGGAACACTCCAGACCACTTCTGTTGTCTTTGGCGGGAGCGGTTCTGCTGGCGCTTGCCGGGGCCGCTTACCTGCGAACTGTCACCTGGACGAAACAGCAGAGCCCAGCGGATTCAAACAACTTGCTTGACCTGATGCTGCAGGTGAGCAGCCAGCGCGCCAATGAGCCCGAGCCCGCTGACGCGCCCGCACCACCACGGCAAAGCAGCTGGGTCTCGCCCTTGCGGCGTCAGTGCCCCAGCTTGGACAGATCCGTGCAACAGCGCCTGTTGGCCCTGCGCACGCGCATCCATGAAAACGCTCCGCTGCGGCGAATTGATCCCAGTAACTATGGTCAACGTTTTCGCCTCGATGCCTTCGGAGCCCCTGTTGACCCGACCCCAAGGGTGATTGTGCTGCACGAGACAGTCTATGGGCTGAGTTCGGCGCTGAACACCTTTAGCACGCCCCATGCCGATGACTCTGATCAGGTTAGCTACCATTCACTCATTGGGTTGGATGGTGAATTGGTGCGCGTGGTTGATCCACGGATGAGGGCATTTGGAGCTGGCTATTCGGCCTTCAATAACGAATGGGTGATCACCAATCCCAAGGTAGGCGGTTCGATCAACAACTTTGCCCTGCATCTCAGCTTGGAAACCCCTGAGGATGGCGAGAATGAAGCTGCCGAGCACAGCGGCTACAGCCAAGCCCAATACGACACGATGGCGATCGAGCTCGCGGATTGGATGCGCAGATTTGCCATTCCGGTCGAACACATTACGACCCATCGTCACGTTGATCTTGGAGGTGAGAGAGCCGATCCCCGCAGCCTCGATTGGAGCGAACTAGCCCTCCGTTTCCGGGCTCTTGGCCTGCTCTGCGGTCTGCGCGGCTGAGGTTGGCCCATCCGATCAGCGGCGGTTGCCGCTGCGTAAAGCCTTGCCCAAGGCGGAGCAATCGCCCAATATGTCCGCGATCCAGGACGTGGCCAAGCAGGGCTCATTAGAAGTCATGCAGAGCTCAGTGCCTGAGCTGGTTCTCGCCAGCCCAGCACCGCCAGTAAACCCCTGATGTCGTGGGCCAGGGCGGCCAGCCCCTCGGTGATTGACCAAAACCCA
>JBIIIX010000187.1:0-5952 GCA_044234415.1 Cyanobium sp. | reverse complement strand
GGCAGGGGGCCTGGCACGGGAATGGCCTTAAACTCTCGCTTCAACTCAGAGTCGGGTGGCTGTGGACCCGTGGGCGGGATGAAGTCGAAGGGAGCAACGGAAAAAAGTCCAGATAGGCGGGAGGAGTCAAGAAGTCAGCCATGAAATAATTAGCATGGGTGCCATCATCAAAGCCAACATTGAATCCATGCGAGGTCAATTGAGCATCAACCCCCCTGGAGGGCGCGCAGCAGATGATCTGAAGCAAAGCAGTTATTGACGGCATAGCAGTTGCCAGGGGCGACCGAACCCGCCGGCAGCAATGTGCTGATCGGCACGGAATTGCGTTCACCGATCACGGAGTTGATGGTGTAGAAGCCGCTCCCAACAGGGCTATCGGTGGTGATGAACATGCCAGAGGCAAAAAACGCACTGCCAACTGCATCAGCCGGACGACGAAAGGACCATTGCCAGCTCAAGGCTGGAGCCGGAAGGGGGATCGTGGATCGTGGCCACAGAACTGACCAGGAGCGCAACGATCCCAGGGTGGGATGCAATACTTTTTCTCCACCGGAAGCCTAGCCTAGTAGCTTAAACCGCTTGGGGTTCCATGTCAGTGCCATGGCTGTGGCGGAAATTGGCTCCCATTACCAGACTAAACTAAAGCCAGTATGGTGTCGAGTTGTGCCATGCCATCAGCACTGAAAAGGGATCATCGCCCGTCGTTGATCCGGATCAGTGCCTCACCCCCAAATCCCCTCTTCAGCATCAGCTGCTGCAGGATGCCACAGCCAGCGAGGCTGCTTGCACGGCGGCTTCGCCTGAATCGAGAACGGAGCAGCGGCATGTCCCGAGCTGGGGCCCCCTAGTCTGCAGCGCAGTGCCTGACGGTTGACTGGCCTCGGTTACGCTGAGACGTGCAAATCCGGCGGCGTGGCTTCGGAATCTCCTCGCTGGCCTCCGGCTTCGTTGCTGTCATCGCATGCAGAGCAGTCTTCTCACCAGCCTTCTGTTGCCGCTGGCTCTGGCCTTTGTGATGCTTGGCATGGGCTTGAGCTTGGTGCCGGACGACTTCAAGCGCATCCTGCGGGATCCCTTGGCGGTAACCCTGGGCAGCCTCTGCCAGATCGTGCTGTTGCCGCTGATCGGCGCCCTGATTGCCTTGCTGATCCCGATGCAGGCCGAGCTCGCCGTGGGTCTGATCGTGTTGGCCGCCTGTCCGGGTGGGCCATCATCAAACCTGATCACCTATCTCGCGAGAGGTGATGTTGCCCTGTCGGTCACGCTCACCGCGGTTAGCAGTGTGGTGACTGTGTTAACCATTCCGCTGCTGACCAATCTGGCGCTGAGCCATTTCCTCGGCCAGAGCGCCGCGTTCGCCCTGCCGATTGGGCCGACCATGTTGCAAATCCTGCTGATCACCTTGTTGCCGATCAGCCTTGGCATGTTGATTCGCCACCGCTTCCCCAGCACAGCACGGCGTCTCGAACGGCACATGAGCCGTTTGGCCTCGGGCCTACTGGCCCTGATCATCGCCCTCTTGCTGCTGCGTGAAGGCGACAAACTGCCTGGTTTTCTGGCCCAGGTGGGCGTTGCCGTGCTGTTGCTCAATCTACTTGCGATGCTGTCGGGCTTTCTCGCCAGCGGGCTGTTTCGGTTGCCCATAACCCAGCGGCTTTGCATCGCCATCGAGGTGGGTATCCAGAATGGCACCCTGGCGATTGCGATCACCGCCGGCCTGCTCAAGAACAATGAGATGGCAATCCCTGCTGCAGTTTACAGCTTGCTGATGTATCTCACCGGCTTTGCAGCGATTCTCTTTGGACGCCGCACCATCGCTGCCGCTCAGGCCTCCTGACCAGGTTGATCTGTGCGCGGAGATCTTGTCAGCCCTTCCAATCCAGAGCGCTGGCGAACAGCGCTCAACCTTGCGTCTGGCTGGCTCTCTTTTGTAGGCGCTTGCGCAGCCTGCGACTCCAGGCCAGGCCCATGCCAAGCCCCAGCAAGGGTAAGGGGCCAGGTACCGCGGCCGCTCCGTTGCGGCGCACGATGACAGCGTGAGGATCACTGAGGTTGATGGAGCCGCTGAAATCCAGCACTGTGGACGGCAGCACGTGGGCCAGCCGCCATTCCCTGGTGATCGGGTCGCGCACGATGATGCCAAGGCCAGGGCAGCTGCCCGCAGCCGCATGGCTCACGGTCAATGGGAAGGGGCCGCGCAAGGCGACAAAGATCATGTCTCCCTCAGGAGAAGCATCCCCTAGATCAGGCGTGGGATCGTTGCTGGTCGTTGCGCCTAGGGTGGTGCCACAGGCTTGTGATTCGGTGAGATCGTAGCTGTCGTGGGTCTCCAGGATGTTCCAGGGTTCATGCATATGGAAGATGTCGCCGGTATTGCGGACGCGGTCAAAGACATGAAGCTCATCGTCGATCACCACCATGCCGTGGGCGTCGCGGTTGTTACCTGGAAGGAGTTTGCCGTTGTCCGGGTCTTGCCAGACAGCGATGGGCAGCGGTGAGTTTGGCGGCAAATAATTGGGAGCCAGCGGATAGTCGACACCAAAGCGATAAACACTGAACTCCGACACGCCAGCACCGGAAGTTCCTGTGTCCATATGCATGTAGCCCTGCGTTTCAATGCCTCCACAGCCTGCGGCATTCATGATACTCAAATCGTACTCAGCCACGATGGCCATCGGCGATGCGCTCACATCCACAACGAACATGCCGCCCCCGCCCAGCGTGGCGAAAACGTGCTTGCCGCTACTGGATGGAATCGGGCAAATCACGCTGTTGAGTGGGCGGATGCCTGGCGCTTGCTTCGGACGATTCGCTGGTGTGAGGCTGGTTTGATTATCAGGCACAGCCCCTTCAACGCGGCAGCCAATACCATTCGAGCTGTCCATCGTGACGGCGATGGGCTGGGCTGTGACTCGGCCTGACCCGCCGACAAAATCGAGACTTGAGCTCGCATTAAAAACAAATTCCTTGACGGCACCTGAGGTGTGACGGATGACATCAACCCGCTCAAGCATGCGCCCGTTCTGATTGCCAACGATGATGTGATTGCCGTTGGGGGTCCAAAAGCTCATGTGGTTCTGGCGGCCCGTTGATGTCCCCGTGCTGCGGAATAGACATACCGGCTGCTTGGATGGCCCATGGACGATGCCAAGATGGCCAGAGCTAACAAAATTGAGCGCCATATATTCAAAATCTGGGCTTGGCATGATTCCATGCAGCCGCGTTGTATGGCTATTGGTTGCTTGCAGTGCATTTGGAAATAAATCCAGAGTCGCATCAAGGACGATTGGATTATTGATGGGTTGTGGACGCAGCAGGTCGGCGGAGTCGTAGATCCGCACCTTGCCACCATGGGTGCCGGTCGGGCTACTGAGACTCAGGCCCACGGTGTTGGCCTGGTCGCTCAACCACACCTCGAAGCTGCCTCGCGTGATAGGCAGCGGGTTGAACCCAGGCGGTGGTCCGCTACTGTTGCCACCTCCATCATGATGATGACCGCCACTGTCATCAGCCCAGCTAGCCGGCGTGAAGTCGACCAGCAGCAAGGCAGCAAGCAGCCAACGCATCACCAGGCCTTTGCGATGCTGACCGCCTGCGGTAACCAGTTGAGGATGCATGGTTGTTTGTGTTGAATATAAATGGTGCAGAGCGAAGCAAATCCATGTCACCAAGAACATGCTTGGGACGCTCAGCCCCACTACCCAAATTACAGTTAAACTATTGAGTCACTGGCGGGCGTCAACGTCCCCAGCCTCGGGAGCCATGCATCCCACACATCTCAGACAAGACCAAGCCTCGCCAACCAGCGCCGATCGGTGCTGTGTCGCCCGTTGCGGCCTTGGCATCTCCGTCTGCGTTTGCTGCACTGGGGCTTTGGCGCTTCCTCCCCGCTGACGGAAGGTGGCGGACCGGTTCCTCGCCGTTGGCTTGCCCCCGCCTGCAACCGGCGCGCCCTAGCCCGAAAACCCCCAACACATGAAAGGGGCCCTTCCAGGCCCCATGGGCCATGTGGGTGAGACAGATTTCAGAATCCAGAGCCCACCTTGAGACCCTTGTGGTGCCATGGGAGCTCTGCTGCCATCGCTTCAAGGTGGGGATCAGCGAGGTGGCCGGGGCACTCACTGGGCCTTACCCCCGACGGCCTTCGGCTCGGCTATCCCTGGCGCTGCCATGAAGCAGACGGGTGGAGTTAGCCCTAACGCTGGAAGAGTTCAGCCACACGGCCGACCAGCTCGTTCTCCATTCTTGCGCCTAGTGGGTAGCCGGGGCTGCTACAGAAACGTCAAGCAAGCGGATCATGGTTAGACCACTGGCGATCGTCACGACCCTGATCGCTGGGGCATGCCCCACGGGCAGCGCAGCCGAGGGTGGGCAAACCATGCAAGACCTGCAGAGCCGGCAAAACCCTGTCCCGCAGGCCAAGATGGGGATCAGCACCACCAGCCTGTGGCCAACTCCGCAACCTTCAGCGCAGCCGAAACCAGCGATGAGGATCTGGGCGACCTGCTGCTGGAGGCCCTCCCCGGTGACGGCAGCACGATCGGCAACCAGGCCGCCCGGGAGGCGTTGAGCCGAGCCGCGCAGCGTCCGATCAACGAAGACGACTATGAAGCGATCAAGGAGCGCCTTCTTGGGCTGGGCCTGATCCGCAAGGGCCGGGGGCGGGGTGGTGCCATTGGCCTGGCCGGTGGGATTGAGGGAGGCGGTCGCAATGGGGAGCCTCCAATGCCCTCCCCTGCGGGGAATGGCCGAGGCCGAGCCAGGAAGGAGGCCGCCCTCCGGGACTTCAAAACGGTGCTCTGGGCCAGCGCCGACAAACTCCGTGCCCAGATGGATGCGGCGGAATACAAGCATCTGGTGCTGGGGCTGATCTTCCTCAAATACATCTCCGACAGCTTCAGCGAGCACCAGGCCAAGGTGCTGGCCACGGTGAGCGATCCCGGCTCGGACTTCTATATCGGCGATGACCCAGATGACCATCAGGCAGCCTTGGAGGACCGGGATTACTACACCCAAGACAATGTGTTCTGGGTACCTGCGCAGGCCCGTTGGCAGGCGTTGCGGGCCCAGGCCAAGCAACCGGACATTGGCCAGCGGGTCGACCGGGCCTTGGTGGCGATTGAAAACGAGAATGAAAAGCTCCGTGGCAAGCTCGACAAACGCTTTGGGGCGGCCCAGCTGGAACCCGGCCGCCTGGGCGAGCTGGTGGACCTGATCTCCACGATCGGCTTCAAACAGGACGAGGCCCTGCAGGGGGACCCGATCGGCAAGATCTATGAATACTTCCTGGGTCAGTTCGCCCTAGCCGAGGGTAAGAAGGGCGGCGAGTTCTTGACGCCCCCCTCAGGCGTGAAGCTGCTGGTGGCGGTGTTGGCACCGCACAAGGGGCGTGTGTACGACCCCTGCTGTGGGTCGGGTGGGATGTTCGTCTCCAGTGAGGAGTTTGTTCAATCCCACGGTGGCCGGATCGATGACATCTCGATCTACGGACAGGAGAGCAATCCCACCACTTGGCGCCTGGCGGCCATGAACCTGGCAATCCGGGGCTTTGCGGCGGACCTGGGCCAGGAGCCAGCCGACACCTTCGCCCGCGATCAGTTCCCGGATCTGAAGTTTGACTACATCCAGGCCAACCCGCCCTTCAACATCTCCGACTGGGGTGGCGAGAAATACGACAGCGACCCCCGCTGGATGTTTGGCCGTCCGCCCGCAGGCAATGCCAACTATGGGTGGCTGCAGCACATCCTCTGGAAACTCAAGCCCGACGGTCAAGCTGGGGTGATCCTGGCCAATGGCTCGATGAGTTCCAACCAGAGCGGTGAGGGACAGATCCGGGAGGCGATGGTGCGGGGCGATGTGGTGGAGGCGATGGTGGCGCTGCCCAGCCAGCTGTTCTTCAACACGCAAATTCCGGCCTGTGTATGGTTCCTCTGCAAGGACAAAACCAAGCAC
>JBIIIX010000186.1:0-5981 GCA_044234415.1 Cyanobium sp. | reverse complement strand
GATCCGCGCCGCCACTGACTCGCGAATCAGCGCGGCTGAACTGCGGCCGCTGCGCCAGCTGGCCGTCCTCGCCATTGGTGGCCTCAGCTGATCGGCGCGAACGTTCCAGCCCCCAGACCTTGAGGGCCTACTCCGGTGGACCAAGGAGGTGGCCCAGCCATGGCGAACAACTCCCCTGGGCCAGGGGTCAAAAGCGCTGAGAATCCGACCCCGGCTGCAGAAATTGCTGCGGCTGATGGGAGATTGGCTTGGTCTTGATTCTTTTCTTCAGCGCTCTGCTGGAGTGCCAAGCCGTGGCAATGCCGAAAAGAGGAAGGGGGCCGGGTACAGCAGCGGAGGGTGTTTGAGCCACCAGCCTGGCAACCATTTTGTCGGCAACTGGGCTGCCAAGACCCGCCAAGTTGTTGTAAGTGGCTGTGCCGTCCTCCTGTTCGAGATCGGACAGCAATTGCGTTGTCTGGTTGATCGAGGCGCCGATTGGCTGGAAGGCATCGGAGCCGGCCAGGCAGTAAAGAAGCGGCAGCAACTGAGTGGCACCATCCAGGGCCGGCTTTCCCTCCAAGGCGCGCCCTTGATTGGCGATGGCTAGCAGGGCCGCCCAGGAGGGGGTGGCGATGCTGGTGCCCCAGGCATTACCCCAGGGGGCGCCACCCAAAGCGGCATTCGGTCCGGCCGCCTGGGTGGACGTGGCTGTTTTGAAATTGGTGGCTGTGGTGTTGATCAGTGAGTTGTAGACAGACAGACCAGAGGGTTCGGCGCCGTTGAAGGCGACATCGGGGAGGGTTCGGTAGGCCGAGCTGACGGGATTAGCTGCTCCGGAGCCGCAGGGGATTGCGCTTTGGTAGGCCGGCTGGACCTGGCTGGAGTCGCTGCCGCCGCCGGATTGAAATGATTTGCCAGTGGTTTGCATGGTGCCGCCGTTCACAGAGGCTTCGCTGCTGTAATCACCATTGCCAGTCGTCTTCAGTTGAGTGTAGCCCACTGCGACAACCGAAGAATTAGCATAGCCACTAGAACCAAAATCACCGCTGGATGCCAGATAACTCACGTTCGCCACATAGGCCGAGTCAGGGCCATTCAAGGTGGCGCCACCGAAGCTGCTACTGACAACAGAAGGCGCCGGAATTGAGGGGAAAGGCCAGTTCTGAATGATGTTGGGATTTGGAATTATTTCGCTTGCAAACTCGACCACTACGATGTTAGCCTCTGGCGCTAATGCGTGGACCCACTCGATATCCTGCGGCACTTCAGTGGGGTCTGGAGAAGTTACGTTGATAGGGTAATTGGTGCCGCCATTCTGGTCAACCTTAAGGAAGATCGGGCCGTTTGGGTCGGTAAAACTATTCAGCCCATGGGCCAGGCTGAATTGATGGAGGTCGCTATTGATGAAATTGGGGTTTGTGCTGCTGACAAAGCCAGGTGAATCGCCAAGAGCGTAGATCACCACAGTTTGGCCCTTGCCGCTGCCGATGATGGCATTGCTGAACCGAACTCGATCAAAGCCATAGGCTTTGCTGATCTGGTCTGGCGTGTAGGTCATGGACAAATTATAGTTCAGCAGTTCGTCGTTTGGTCCAGTGACCTGCAGGATCAGGGGATCATTGAGCCCGCCAAAGGCAATCTTGGGAATACCTCCCAGTTGCACCGAATTACTGGCCGAAGACCAGTTAACGGTCAGCCCGCCAATTGTTGCCTCTTGATCAGCCACCAGCCCGCCGCTGCTCTGATCCACTCCGCTCACATTGCCGCCACTGCCAGCTACCAGCCCTGGGACGGGAGAGGTTGGGTTGATCGCCGAGGCAATGGCGCCTCCCACCAATTGGGTAACCAGGGCGACGGACTTTACCAGTCCATTGCTGAATGAGACAGTTGCATCATAGAGACGGTTCAAGCTGCCTGGCGGGAGCACCAGCGAATTGAAGCCCAATATCCCGGCATTCACGGGGGGGCTTCGCCATCGTGGTTGTGACCGTGCCCTGGAAGCTGCTGGCCGCTGGGGCGACAAAAAGATGATAAACCGCTGAATCAATCAGCGATGGATTAGAGGTGCTGACCGCCTGAAAGACTAAATTATATTGGCCCGGGTTGGCCGCACTGCCGCTGATCTTAAAGCTCGAAGCATTCTGCAGCAGTCCGTCAGTGGCCGGAGTACCATCGGCAAAGGTGAGTTGCAGGCCGGACGGTAATGTCCAGCTATTGGCGAGGGAAATATTGTAAGTGCCTGATCCATCGCCGAGGTAGATCGCCTGATCATAGCTATTTCCCACCGATGTGGGCGCTATATTGCCAATTGGCTGGCCGTAGTTCAGACTGCTGAAAGGAATCGAAGCCTGGTCGCCTCCTCCAGCTAGGGCGGAAGCGGGGTTGAGAATACTGGCGGCAAGTGCAACTCCTATCAATCCCTTGCAGCGCCAAGGGGCAACCAGCTGCAGAATCAAAAGCGGCACGCCAGGCTTACCGGAGGGCCAAAGGAAACAGCAGGCAGATGCCAGAATGTTGGTTGGTAGGCCTATTTTTTGCCTGGTTTGCTAAACAATTCTGAAATTTTGGTAACTTTTCTTTAGCTCAGCGCAACCAAGTCTGACTTGATCAGTTGCTAATCTTCACATCGTGCGGCAACTGTCCCGGGGAGGGCAGGCATGCAAGCCAGGCGACCTTGGTCGCTGGGGCAATGTTTTCGTGTGAAGTGCAGTAGAGCCGCGCTTCTCGCTACTCTGAGGTGGTTGCTCTTTGCTCGACAGTTACTCGACAGTTGCTCGACAAGTTGGGCCCCCTGCTGGACCGCTCAAATCGGGTGGACTTCATTGTTGACGCAGGGGGGCCTGGCTGGCGTGATCTGTGCGCCAGGACAACCACAGCCCCCATTTTGCGTCAAGATGCAAATACTGCGCTGTTTGATCGTCCGCTCTGCGGTTGCCTAAGCTCGCTCCGTGCGTTTTTGTTGCTGGCTTGACACGCCAACTTTGCACCTCCACCACTGCCAGCCGCCGCGGCTCAAGTCTTGATGATCTGTTGGCGGTGCGCCAGGCCAGCGAACAGCTCATCGCAGGGCTGGAGCCGGAGGACCTGAGCCTGCAGGGCATGGCCGATGCCAGTCCTCCAAAATGGCACCTGGCACACACCACGTGGTTTTTTGAAGCTTTTCTGTTGGCTGGCGATCTGGGCGAGCGGCTGGGTCATCGCCCCGCCCCGTCCGGCTGGTTCTTTTTGTTCAACAGCTATTACGAGGCACTAGGGGCGCGCCACCCCCGGCCGCAACGGGGCTTGCTCACGCGGCCGGCGATCGCTTCGGTGTTGGCTTGGCGTCAGCGGGTGGATCAAAGCCTGGCGCGGTTGCTGACGTGGTTGGCGGATCCACAAGCGCCGCTGACGGATGTGGAACGCCAGCGGCTGCCTTCCCTGCTGGAGCTGGGCCTGCACCACGAACAACAGCACCAGGAGCTGTTGCTGATCGATCTGTTGGATGGCTTCTCGCGCAATCCGCTGGAGCCCGCCTACGAAGAGCCTGGCTCTGGTTTTGAGGCGCGCTACCAAGAGCTGGCCAGCGCCCCAGAGGCCAGCCCGGCCGGCATGGGTGCCGGCTGGCGTGAGCATCCGGGTGGACTCCACGAGATCGGTCACGACGGCCGGGGCTTTCACTTCGATAACGAGGCGCCACGCCATCGGGTTTGGCTGGAGCCCTTCACGATCGCCACGCATCTGGTCACCAACGGCCAGTTCGCCGCCTTCATCGCCGCTGGCGGCTACGACCGCCCGGAGCTGTGGCAGAGCGAGGGTTGGGCGCTGCGCCAACAACGAGGTTGGCAGGCGCCCCGCTACTGGCGCAGCCATGAAGAGTTCACGCTGGCGGGCCGCCACGTCCGTCACGCTGCCGCGCCTGTGCGACATCTCAGCTGGTTTGAAGCGGAGGCCTATGCCCGCTGGGCAGGGGCTCGGCTGCCATCGGAGGCGGAGTGGGAGTTGGCGGCGGCAGCGGGTTTGCTGGAGCAGGTTGACGCGCTGCTTTGGCAGTGGACCGCCACGCCCTATCGCCCCTACCCGGGATTTGTGCCTCCACCCGGTGCGCTGGGGGAATACAACGGCAAGTTCATGAGTTCCCAATTTGTGTTGCGGGGTGGCTGCTACCTCACGCCGCCAGGCCACAGCCGCCTCTCCTACCGCAACTTCTATGCTCCCGGCAGCCGCTGGATGGCAGCGGGTCTGCGCCTTGCCCGGGGAGGAATGCCGCGATGAGCACCAGCGTGATCAGCAGCGTGTCGCTGCTGGATTTGCACCCCGCCCCCGCCGATCTGCGCCGTCTCGTGGAGGTGGGCTTGCAACGCCAGCCCAAGCAGTTGCCGGCCTGGCTGCTCTACGACGACGAGGGATCGCGCCTGTTCGATCTGATTTGTGAGCAGCCGGAATACAGCCTCACACGCATCGAAACCGCCCTGTTGGCGGAGCAGGCGCACGCCATCGCTGCCAGTTTTGGTTATGGCTGCCTTGTGGAATTCGGCGCCGGCAGCGCACGCAAGGTGAGCCCATTGCTGCGGGCACTGCAGCAGGTCGCGACCCCACAAAGCGCGGCTGCGGGATCAGGAATCCCTGCCTCCGGGGGGGATGGCGCGTCAGCGGCTCCTCTGACCGACTCGGCAGGTTCCGCCCTGCACAGCCTCGCCTATGTGGCTCTCGATATCAGCGCCGCTCACCTGGCCGCCGCCTGCCGAAGCTTGGCCGCGAAGCATGCGAACCTGCCGATCCTGGGCATCTGTTGCGATTACAGCGTGATGGATGCGTTGCCCGATCATCCGCTGCTGCGGCAGCGCCGGCTGGGCTTCTATCCCGGTAGTTCGATCGGCAACTTCGCCGGGTCGGAGGCGGCACGCTTGCTGCGGCGCATACGCCAGTTGTTGGGGCCGGATGGCCAGTTGCTGATCGGCGTCGACCAGCCGCGGCAGGTGCAACAGATGGAGGCTGCCTACAACGATCAGGCCGGTGTGTCCGCGGCATTTGCCCTGAACTTGTTAACACGGCTGAACCGCGATCTAGAAGGCAATATTCAGCCCGACGCCTTTGCCTATCGCGCCTGGTGGGAAGCCGAGCACAGCCGTATCGCCATGGCTTTGATCTCGCAACGTGAGCAAACCGTTCGTTTGGCCGGCAGCGACTGGTCGTTTGCCGCCGGGGAGCCTTGGATCACCGAATACAGCGTCAAATACAGCCAAGTCGCCTTCGCCCAGCTGGCCCGGCAAGCGGGCTGGCAACCCGCCGAGCGCTGGAGCGACCCCAGTGGTCAGGTGGCTCTGGTGCGGCTTGTTCCGACGTAGGCTTTCACAGGGCGGCACACCCCCGCACACAAGCCTTTGCCATCAAGTCCCAGACCTCACGACCCTCTTGCCGCAGGGTGGTGGTCACCATGGGCAGCGGCTGGATTGCCGTCTCGGCCTCTGCCCATCGACGCGGGGATGATGGTTTGAACCAGTCCTGGAGAACTCCTTGACGCCACGTGTTGTGCTTCATCACCTTATTCGGGAAAGGTGGTAAACTTGAACCTGCGCATTTCGCTTTCTGGTCTCGACCTTGCTCCAAGCCTTGGCTCCCGGAGGGGCCCGATCTAGGTGTTCGCCTCAGCTTTGCTTTCATTCATGCACTGAAGTTAAACCATGAAAATCGGATTGGTAGAACTGCCCCAGCTTAAGCTGCTCGACTCCCAAGGAATTGATTGGACGGAGCAGAACGAGCACCCGCTGATCAGCAAGCAGATTTTAATTTCGAATCTTGAGTCTGGCGGTTTTGAGGTTGAGCTGTTTAATCTAAAGAATGGAACAGATGAGCAAGTTTTTGGCGAAGCGCACTGGAAAGGGATGTTGCTGCGAAAAATCGCTTATGGCCAACTGGTGGAGTCGATTGATCCGCGTTGCTGCGACGCCTGGGGGGTGACCAATAATTTCACGATCTACCGCGAGCTGGCCGCGCTCGTGATCAGGCACCTGGTCCAAGGG
>JBIIIX010000185.1:0-6036 GCA_044234415.1 Cyanobium sp. | reverse complement strand
CAGCAGGTGGCGCTCCTCCAGCGAGGCCAGCGGTGGTGGTTTGTAGTCGGCGGCACGGCGCGGCGGCTCGCTCCAGACGAAATCGCTGCGGGGCGCCCGTTGGCGGCAAAGGGCCTGGATCTGGTGCAGCAGGGCCTGCCGCACCGGCCCTCGCCGCACCGCCTCGTAGAACTCCGCCGGGGTGGCCAAGCCGGAGCTGAAGGGGGCCGTGCCATTGCCATTGAACAACCTGGCCGCAGCTGGATTCCAGCGCGGGCGGCAAACGCCTTCCAGGCTGGTATCGGTCTCGACCCAGATGTGCAGTCCATACCCATCGGGTTGGTTGACGATCGCCAGGCCATCGTTCGCCACCTGGCGGGGCAGGGGGTACACCCGCCAACTGGGGCGCAGGTGGGCCGGCTGGCAGCCAGCGCTGGCGAGCAGCAGGGCCAGGAGGGCCAGGCATCTCAGGGCCCGTGGCCGTCGTTGACCGATAGGGAGCGACGGTTTCCCGATCAGCTCTGGATCGGGCCTCAGCCGCCGGTCTCCACCGCCCCGCTTCCCCTGGCTGGCAGGCCTGGGCCGCGGCGCCGCCGAGCCGGCATGGCCCACCGCTGGTGCCGCACCAGGGGGCTGGGGTGAGGGCGGAATCGGACGCAAGGCCGCGGCGCTGCAGGGCGCCATGATCCTCCGCCAGGTCCCGTTGCGGAGCAGGTCGCCGTTGGCCTGCGTGCGCGGTCCGACTGCCCGCGCCTGCTCCAAAGTCCCTAGACAGGTTGCCGTGGGTTTGCCCGTGCGCCGGCCCACGGGCTGGACGGTGCGGCTACGCCACCTCCCCCGCTCCATCGCCTGAACCCGTTGTCCCCCCGGGCCCATGTCCAGCCGCCTCGCCGCTGAGCCCACGCCCACGCCGGCCGTCCCCTCCGCCGCGGCTCCGGCCGTTGGCGATCTGGATCGCGCCCCCGGGCCCTGCCAGGAACCGCCCTGGTTGCTGCCTCCGGTCTTGCGCCGGGTCGCCTGGATCCTGGAGGGGCACCAGCGGGCCTTCGGCCAGCCGCTGCTGGCGGGGCTGGCGGCCGATCTCAGCCCGCGCCAACGGGCCCAGGAGCTGTTCACAGCGGCGCGCGTGGTGCTGGCCCACGACGGCGGCGATGACCCCCGGCTGATCTACGCCAACCGGGCCGCCCTGGCGCTGTGGCGGCGCCGTTGGCACGAGATGGTGGGCCTGCCCTCCCGCCTGACCGCCGCACCGGAACAGCGGGCCGATCGGGCCCTGGCCTTGGCCCGAGCCCTCGACCAGGAGGCGCTGCGGGGCTACAGCGGCCTACGCGTCGATCGGCAAGGGCGACCGTTTCGGATCGAGGCCGCCCGCCTCTGGACCCTGCGGGATTCGCCGGGCATGGCCCGCGGCCAGGCGGCCAGCTTCGCCCGCTGGTGGTGGCTTTGAGCGGCCTGTTGCAGCTTGGGGGTTGGCGCCAGCTCAGGCCTCTGGGGCCGAAGACGCGGCCGCCAACAGCTGGATCCCGAACACCAGGATGAAGGTGCTGGCCTCCAGCCAGCGCACGGCACCGCGCAGCTGGTAGCCCTTGCCGGAGTCCGGCTGGAAGCGCAGCAGGCAGAGTTGCCCCGCCCGCAGGTCAGGGCCTGGGCTGATCGCGATCTTCATGCCATCGTCGCTGAGATCAAGAATCTCAGCGACGATCGGTGCACTGTTACCGCCATCGCCGTCCAGCAGGCTGAGCTCGCTGATCGTCAGGTCGGTGGGGGGCCGGAAGCGGCAGGAGCGTGAAGTCTCCACCAGGTGCTCCTGCCCCCGGCGGATGGCCTTTCGGAACCACGCCAAGTCGGACGGAGGCGTGGTCAAGTCCGAACCCATAAAGGATGCCTCTCTTGGATCGACGAGGTGCGGCATAACCGCTGCGGTGGCGGGGCGTACCCCTGGCATAGCAGCGGCTTGGCCCGTCTGCCAGAGGGGGTCCCAACGTCCGCTCCGGTTCCCGACGGCTGCGAGGCGCCGAGGTTGCCCTGACGACCATGCCGATTCCCCCTCCCCCGTGGACCCTGCCTACAGTTGCTTCCACCGTCGCCTAAGGACTGCCACACCATGACGGCAACCCAAATCAACCCCGCCACCAGCGCCGCGCCCCGCCTCAGCCTGCAATGCGAGGCGATCGCCGCGGACACCACCGCGCTTCGCTCCCTCGACTGGGATCGCAGCCGCTTCGACATCGAGTTTGGCCTGCGCAACGGCACCACCTACAACGCCTTCTTGGTGCGCGGAGAGCGCACCGCCCTGATCGACACCAGCCACCTCAAATTTGCCGACACCTGGCTGCCGCTGCTGCGGAGCCAGATCGATCCCGGGGAGATCGATGTCCTGATCGTGTCCCACACCGAGCCGGACCATTCCGGCCTGATCGGCCATCTGCTCGACCTCAACCCCGAGATCGAAATCGTGGCCTCCAAGGTGGCGATCCAGTTTCTGGAGAACCAGGTGCATCGCCCCTTCCGCAGCCGTGCCGTGAAGAGCGGCGAGACGTTGGATCTGGGCAGCAACCCTGAGAGCGGCGTGGCCCACCGGTTTGAGTTCCTCAGCGCCCCGAATCTGCACTGGCCTGACACGATCTTTTCCTTCGACCACGGCAGCGGCATTCTCTATACCTGCGATGCTTTCGGTCTCCACTATTGCTCGGACGATCTCTTCGATGTTGACCCCGGTGCCATCGCCCCGGATTTCCGCTTCTATTACGACTGCCTGATGGGCCCCAATGCCCGCAGCGTGCTGCAGGCCCTCAAGCGCATGGAGGCCCTGCCCGAGATTCGCATGATCGCCGTGGGCCATGGCCCCCTGTTACGCGATCATCTGCCCCTCTGGATCGGCGACTACCGGGAGTGGAGCGGCCAGCGCAGCGTGGGCGAGGCCTATGTCGCTGTGTGTTATGTGAGTCAGTACGGCTTCTGCGACCGGATCAGCCAGGCCATCGCCCGCGGCGTTGCCAAGGCCCAGGCCCAGGTGCAGCTCGTCGACCTCCGCGCCACCGACCCCCAGGAACTGAGTGCCCTGATCGGTGAGGCCGCCGCGGTCGTCGTGCCCACCTGGCCGGCCGTCCCCGATCCCGACCTACAGGCTTCGGTTGGCACCCTGCTGGCGGCCCTCAAGCCCAAACAGTGGCTGGCCTGTTACGACGCCTTCGGCGGCCATGACGAGCCGATCGATTCCGTCGCCGGCCAGCTGCGCTCCCTCAAGGCCCAGGAGGCCTTTTTGCCGTTGCGCATCCGCCAGGTTCCCGGCGCTTCCGATTACCAGCGCTGCGAGGAGGCCGGCACGGACCTGGGCCAGCTGCTCACCCGCGAGAAGACGATCGCGGCGATGAAGTCCCTCGATGGAGACGTCGACAAGGCCCTCGGCCGCCTGTCCGGGGGCCTCTACGTGGTCACGGCCCAGCAGGGAGAGGGCCAGGCCGCCCGCAGCGGCGCCATGGTGGCCAGCTGGGTGAGCCAGGCCAGCTTCGAGCCGCCCGGCATCACCGTGGCGGTGGCCAAGGACCGTGCGATTGAATCCTTGATGCAGGTGGGCGACCGCTTCGTGCTCAACATCTTGCGCGAGGACAACCACCAAAAGCTCCTGCGCCACTTCCTGCGCCGCTTCCCCCCCGGCTCCGACCGTTTCGCCGGTGTGAACGTGCTGGAGGGGGCCGCCGAGGGCGGGCCCGTGCTCGGAGATGCTCTCGCCTTCCTGGGTTGCCGGGTGGTTCAGCGGATGGAGGGACCCGACCACTGGATCATCTACGCCGAGGTGGAGCAGGGCAAGGTGTCCGACAGCACCGCCAGCACCGCTGTGCATCACCGCAAGGTGGGCAACCATTACTGAGATGACCACCACTCCAGCCAGTTCCGCTACCCCCGCTCCCTCCACAACAGCTCCCTCCGCCGCGTCCGCCGCCGCCACTCCCGCCGCCGCCACTCCCGCCGCCACTCCCGCTGTCGCGCCGAGGGACGCTGGCCGCCGCGTCTTGATCCTGCCGATTGAGCAGGGGCTGGTGTGCCTGCGCGGCCTCAGCCCCAAGCGCTTGCGCTTCGAGGTGGAGTACGGCCTGGAGCGCGGCACCTGCGCCAACAGCTTCCTGTTCGAAGCCGGGGTGGCCGACGATGGCCACCCGGTGCCGCCGGTGTTGATCCACCCGCCCGGCATGACCTACGCCGAACCCTTCTTCGCCGTCCTGGCGGAGCGGGTGCCCGCCGATGCGGCCCTCAAGGTGGTTGTTGGGGTGGTGAACCCCAACCGGGTGGAGCTGCTGCGGGCGATGCTGGAGCGTTGGCCCAACCTGGCGCTGGTGGCCTCCAACGCCGGCGCCAAGGTGGTGCGCGAGCTCTGGGAGCAGCGGCGGCCCGCCCCCGCCGGCGCCCCTGAGCCACAGCCCCTCCCTCCTCTGCCACCGATCGACGTGATCAAGCAGGAGGTGTGCCGCCCCTTGGCAGGCCGCCTGCGCCTGCGCCTGATCCCCGCCCCCACGCCCCGCTGGCCCGGCGCCCTGATCGCGTTCGAAGAGAGCACGGGTCTGCTGATGAGCAGCAAATACTTTTCCGCCCACCTCTGCGTCGAAGCCTTTGCCGAGGCCAACCGCAGCAGCACTGAAGAGGATCGTCGCTGGTTTTACGACTGCCTGATGGCGCCGATGGCCCGCCAGGTGGAGATGCTGCTCGATCGGCTCGACGACCTGCCGATCCGCGTCATCGCCCCCTTCCACGGACCAGCCATCGCCGACAGCTGGCGCAGCCTGCTGGCCGACTACCGCCGCTGGGGGGAGAGCCAGGGACGCACCAACCTTTCGGTGGCCCTGCTTTACGCCAGCGCCTATGGCAACACGGCAGCCATCGCCGACGCCATCGCCCACGGAGTGGCCCGCAGTGGCGTGCGGGTGGAGAGCCTCAACTGCGAATTCGCCGAGCCGGAGGTCTTGCTACGCACGATTCGCTCCTGTGATGCCCTGCTGATCGGCTCCCCCACCCTCGGTGGCCACGCTCCCACGCCCATCGTCTCCGCCCTCGGCAGCGTGCTTGCCGAGGGCGACCGCAACAAGCCCGTGGGCGTGTTCGGCAGCTTCGGCTGGAGCGGTGAGGCGATCGACCTGCTGGAGACCAAGCTGCGCGATGGCGGCTTCCCCTTCGCGTTCGAGCCGATCCGGGTGAAGTTCAGTCCAGATGCCGCCACGCTGCGCACCCTGGAGGAGACCGGCGTCGCCCTTGGACGCGACCTGATCACGGAGCGACGGCGCCGCAGCCTGCGCCGTCCGGCCGGCGGGATCCGCGAAAGCAGCAGCAATCCAGCCCTGCAAGCCCTGGGCCGCGTTGTCGGCCCGCTCTCGATCGTCACGGTGCGCCGCGGCGAGGGGGAGGCGGCGGCCAGCGGTGCCATGGTGGCCAGCTGGGTCAGCCAGGCCAGCTTCAGCCCCCCTGGCTTCACCCTTGCGGTAGCCAGGGACCGGGCCGTGGAAACCCTGCTGCACGTGGGTGATTGCTTTGCGCTCAACGTGCTGGCGGCGGGGCGTGAGAAGGAGTTGATGAAGCGCTTCCTCAAGCCCTTCGCTCCGGGTGCCGACCGCCTGGAGGGTCTGGAGCTGGGGGCCTCCCCTGGCGGTCAGCCGCTGTTGCCGGGGGCCCTGGCCTGGCTGGAGGCTGAGGTGAAGCAGCGGATGGAGTGCGGTGATCACTGGCTGATCTATGCCCAGGTCAGCAGTGGCGCCCTGCTCGACCCGGAGGCCACCACGGCGGTGCATCAACGCCGCAATGGCGAAAGCTACTGAAGCTCAGCCTCTGCGCCCAGCCGCCGTTGGCGATGCCGTCGGCACCACCTCTGAGGCCTCCCCATCCGCCGACTTCCCGGCGGGGCGGCATCGCCTCCGCCAGCAGGTGTAGAGCTGCGGCGGCCTAGTGCCTGGCAGCCCGTGGGTGCCGCCCGAGGCGGTGTCGGATCGGGCCAGCCCCATCGCCCTTGTGGATCTGGCGGAGCTGCTGACCGCCCTGGGCGCGCCCGACAGCCGCCCCGGATAACTCATA
>JBIIIX010000184.1:0-6075 GCA_044234415.1 Cyanobium sp. | reverse complement strand
GGGCCGATCCGGGTCCAGCCCTGGCTGCTGCCGGAACCCCAAGGCCCGGTGTGCGGCCTGCCGCCCCGCCGCGGCGACAGCGGCATGGGGGTTGGCTTCAGCGCCAGCAATCCGTCTGGAGGTGGGTCTGGAGGTGGCGAAGGGAGTTCGGCTGGCGGAGGGGGCAGCGAGGGCAACCATCCCCATCGTCGCCGCCGTTCATCCGGCCAGTTCGCTGAGCAGGAGCCAGCGCTCCTCGGCGGCGGCGATGCGCTCCACTAATGCCGCCAGCTCGCCGCTGAGGGCCTCCAGGTCGGTGTAGGCGCCACCGGGTTGGGCCAGCAGGGCCTCCAGCGCCTCGCGGCGCTGCTCCCAGCTGGGCAGATCCCGCTCGATCGCCTCCAGCTCCCGATTTTCTCGGAAGCTGCGGCGGCGCGGCGCGGCAACCGCGCTGGCGGGGCCGAGGGGCCGGCGGGCCCCGGACTCCCCGGCAGGCTCCGCCTCGTCAGGGGACCCCGCCGCTCCGGGCTGTTTCGAGGCCATTGCCGCCCCAACAGCCGAGGCAGCCCGAGCCCCCTTCGCGGCGGCGGCCCTGGGCGCCGCCGCACCCCCACCCCCCTGCTCCAGCCCTTGGCGGGCCTCCAGGTAAGCGCTGTAGTTGCCCTCGAAGCGTTGCAGGCGGCCGTTCTCGAAGCTGAACAGCCGATCCACGGTGCGGTCCAGAAACCAGCGGTCGTGGGACACCACCACCACGCAGCCGCGGAAATCATCGAGGAACTCCTCCAGCACGCTGAGGGTGTGCACATCGAGGTCGTTGGTGGGCTCATCCAGCAGCAGCACATTCGGCGCGTCGATCAGCAGGCGGCAGAGGTGGAGGCGGCGCCGCTCGCCGCCCGACAGCCGCGCCACGGGCTGGTGCTGCTGGGCCGGGGGAAACAGGAAGCGCTCCAGCAGCTGGGAGGCGCTGAGCTCCACCCCATCCACCTGCACGCGGCTGGCCACCTCCTGCACCACCTCGATCACCTTGCGCCCCGCCAGCGCCCCGTCCCGCTCCCGCAGCACATCGCTGTGTTGATCGAAGTAGGCCAGGCGCACGGTGCCGCCCAGCTCCAGGCTGCCGGCCGCCGGCCTCAGGCGCCCGGCGATGCCCTCCAGCAGGCTGGATTTGCCCACGCCATTGGGGCCGATGATGCCCACCCGGTCCTCCGGGCCGAAGTCGTGGCTGAAGCCCTCCAGCAACAGCGGCCCCTCGCCCTGGCCGCCCGCCCGGATGCTGAGCTCCTCAGCGCTGATCACCCGCTTGCCGAGCCGGCGGCTGCCGCTGCCCAGGTTCACCGCCCCGCGGCCCTGGCGCGGTTCCAGCTCCCGCAGCGCCGCGATGCGTTGCAGCCGCGCCTTCTGCTTGGTGCTGCGGGCCTTGGGGCCGCGCCGCAACCAGGCCAATTCACGCCGCAGGGTGTTGCGCAGGCGCGCCTCGGCGGCCACTTCGGCGGCATCCTCCTCGGCCCGGCGCTCCAAGTAGGCGGCGTAGTTGCCGTCGTAGCGGCGAGCTTCGCCCCGATCCACCGCCACGATGCGGCGGGTGACGCGGTCCAGCAGGTAGCGGTCGTGGGTGACCAGCACCACCGCCCCGGCGAAGCGCTCCAACCAGCCCTGCAGCCACTCCACCCCATCGGCATCAAGGTGGTTGGTGGGTTCATCGAGCAGCAGCACATCGGGATCGGCCACCAGGGCCGCCGCCAGGGCCAGGCGCTTGCGGTAGCCGCCCGAAAGCTCCCCCACCCGCCGTTGGCCATCCGCGATGCCAAGCCGTTGCAACACCTCGCGGATCTGCTGCTCCAACGCCCAGGCCTGGCTCTGGTCCATGCGGGCGGTGAGGCTGGCCAGCTCGCCCAGCAGCGGCCCATCGTCGTGGCCGCTGGCGTGGGCCTGGGCCAAGGCCTCGCTCACCTCGGTGTAGCGCCGCAGCAGCCGCAGCTTCTCGCCGCTGCCCTCGAACACCTGCTCCAGCACCGTGCGCTCGGGATCGAGCTGGGGCTCCTGGCTCACCAGCACGATGCGGGCCTGGGGCTGCACCCGCCGCTCGCCGGCGCCGGGGGGCTCCACACCGGCCAGCAGGCGCAGCAGGGTGGATTTGCCGGCGCCGTTGGGGCCGATCAGCCCCAGCCGCTCCCGCTCGCCGATGTGCAAGGAGAGGTCTTCGAACAGGGTGCGCACGCCGTAGTCCTTGCGCACCCCCACCAGGCTGATCAGGCTCATGCCGGTTGCCGCGCGGCATCCAGCTGCCGCTGCTGTTGGAGATGCACAAACACGCTCTTATCGCCGATGTCGGCGGCGGCGGGCATCGGGAACTTGCGCAGGCAGAGCACCAGCAGCAGCAGCGCCTGCAACGCCAGCAACGCCCCGCAGGCGGCCGGGGGCAGCAGACCGCTGAGATGGCCCAGCAGGGCGATCGGCAGCAACAGCGTCACGCCGATGGCCTCGGGCCGGCGGAAGCAGAAGAACTCCTTGAAGCCCACGCCGGCCAAGGCGGCGAAGAACGGCCCGATCGCCCAGATCCAGCGGCTGTCCTGCAACACCGCCAACGCCATGCCATTGGGGCCGGCTTGCAGCGCCAGGGCCCCGAAGCCGAGGCAGCCCAGCAGCCAGAGCAGCTGCAGGGCCCGGTGCAAGGGGATTAGATAGATGTGAATCCAGCGCAAGGCCAGCCCCAAGCCCGCGAGCATCGGCAACAGCCAGGGCCACAGCGGCAGCGAGCCGAGCACGGCATAGCCCGCTGATCCCGAGCCCAGCAGGCCAGAACCCGGCGATCCAGCGCCCAGCACCCCCGCCTGCAGCACCAACCCCAGCTGGCCCACCGCCACCGCCAGCAGGGCCAGGCGGTAGTGCAGCACCTCGCGCCGATCGGCGGCGGTGACCGTGAACGGGCCGAAGTAGCCCTCGAACACCGGATCGGCGTTCGGGGCCCCGGCGCCGGGCTCAAGGCTGCTGCTGGTCATCGGCGCGCTGGGGGGGAGAGCTCAACACCAGTGTGGCCAGATCCGGGCCCGCCGGGATGATGCCGGAGGGATGGAGCGGGAACAGCGCCCCGAAGTAATCGCGCCGCCAGGCCTCGGGAAGGCAGGTGGCAGCCACGCCGGGCAGCTCATAGAAGCGGGCCCGCCAGCGCCACAGCTCCGGCAGCAGCCAGAGCGGCTGGCGGCCGCAGCCGAACAGCGGCGCGTAGACCATTTCCCAGCGGATGAGCGTGGCGAACAGGCAGATGTCGGCGAGGCTGGGATCGGGCCCGCCGCAGAGCCAGGCCGACCCCGCGGCCCGTTGGCGCCCCAGGGCCTCTTCGAGATCCTGGAGGGTGGCGAACAGGTCCGCCTCGGCCGCGTCGTAGGCCGCCTGGCTGCGGGCCAGCCCGCAGCGATACACGCCGTCGTTAACGCTGCCCTGCAGGCGCTCGCGCCAGGCCTGGATGGCCTCGCGGCGCTCCGGCGGAGACAAGGCGCCGGGGGGTAAGACCGCACGGTCCAGGGGAGGCTGATCCACTGCGGCTGGATCCAGCAACGCGGGATTCTCAGGCGCTGGATCAGGCGGCGAGGGATGGCTCGCCGCTGGGGTCCCTAACGCCTCCCCCGTCCGTGCCGCCGCTGGCTCCGAGGTGGCAGGCGAGGAGGCGACCCACGGCGTTGCCTCTGTCGAGGCCAGTGCCGTCGCCGATGCTGAGCCCTCCAGCGATGGCGAGGCCAAGCCCTCCAGCGATTCCACAGCCTTCGGCGAGGCCACAGCCGCCACCGCCGATGGAGATGGAGATGCCGATGTTGAGCCCTCCGGCGTAACCACAGCCCACGGCGAGGCCGAAGCCTCAGCCGGCGCCGGCCAGCGATCCAGCAGCTCGATCAGCCGGGCGCTCTCGCTCACCAGCACGCGCTTCTGGGTCCGCGACCAGAGCAGCGGCACGGTGGCCCGGGCGCGGGGATCGCAGCCGCCGAGCCGGTAGAGGTGGGCCAAGGTGTCGCAACCCTCGAACGGGCTGGCGAAACGCCAGCGGCCCGCCTCCGGATCCGGCTCCACCACCAGCAGCTCAATGGCGGGGGCCAGGCCCCGCAGGGTCCAGGTGAGCCAGGCGCGATGGGCCCAGGGGCAACTGCGGCCCACGATCAGCACGTGATCGCCGGGGTAGGCGAGCGCTGGCGGGGGCGGCGGCTCCGCCACGGCGGGCGGCGGGCGGCGGTAGTGGCCGTCGCGGTCCGCCGGCCCGAGGCCCTGCATCAGCTGCAGCCACTGGCAACGCCAGAGCTGACGGGCGCTGCGCACCACAACGGCTGGGATCGGCATCGAACACCTCAAACCATCCGCACTCTGCGGCAGGCTGGAGGGTGCCGGGGTGTTGAGGCCATGCCAGAGGCTGGAGAGACGCGACCGCAGCCGGCCCCAGGGGCTGGGCCCGGGGCTGAGGCGGATCCCGGGCCCGAGGTCTTGCCACAGCCTGGGCCACAGCGTGGGCATGGGCCTGAACGGGAGCCAGGGCTAGGTGCCCGAGGGAGAACTGCCGATGCCGCTGGGCCTGGAGCGATCGCAACGAACAGGGATATTCAGAACAGTGAGCTGCGTGAGGACATCGAGGCCAACCGCCACGGCGAAGCCGACGCCGCAGGCGGCGGCCCCGTGCTGGTGGTGGCCGGCACCCACGGGAATGAGCGCAATGGGGTTTGGCTGCTGGAGCGATGGCGCCGGAACCCAGCGCACCTCAACAGCGCTGGGTTCGACCTCGTTCTCACCCTGGGCAACCCCGCCGCCGTATCCGCCAATCGCCGCTATCTGGAGCGCGATCTCAACCGCAGCTTCCAGCCAGCGCTGCTCAACGATCCGGGCAACCAGGAGCTGGAGGTGCGACGGGCGCGGGAGCTGCTGGCCGCTTATGGCCCGGGGGGCGCCCAACCCTGCCCCGTGGTGTTTGATCTGCACAGCACCACCGCGGCAATGGGCAATTCTCTGGTGGTGTACGGCCGCAGGCCGGCGGATCTGGCCCTGGCGGCGGGGCTTCAGGAGCGGCTCGGCCTGCCGGTGTATCTGCATGAGAAGGACCCGCACCAGAGCGGCTACTTGGTGGAGCACTGGCCCTGCGGGCTGGTGATCGAGGTGGGGCCGGTGCCTCAGGGGGTGGTGCAGGCCCGCATTTGCCGCCAGACCCAGCTGGCACTGGAAACGGCCCTGGTGCTGCTGGCCGAGGCGCGGCGTGGCGTTCTGCGCCTGCCGCGTCAGCTGGTGGTACACCGCCACTTGCACAGCTTGGATGTGCCGCGCAACGCCAACGGCGAACCCTGCGCCTTCCTCGACCCGCGGCGCCAGGACCGGGATTGGCAACCGTTGCGAGCCGGGGAGCCGCTCTTCCTGAGTGACCAAGGCCAACCGATCAGCTGGGAGCCCCAAGCAGAAGATCCGCAGACGGTGTGGCCCGTGTTTATTAACGAAGCCGCCTATGAAGAAAAGGGAATCGTCCTGAGCCTCAGCCAGAGGGAGGTTTGGCCGGGCGAGGCCACCTGGGCCGAGGCGCTACGGGAATCCCTGAGGATCAAATGAGGCCAAAAAAAAGCCCAGTCTGAGACTGGGCGAAAAGAGTAATGATTTGGATCCCCCAAGGGGGTCTAGAAGCGTCAGACAGAGGCGGAGATGCGCTTGCGAAGCTTGCGAGTGAAGCCAAAAGCAGCGCCTGCGCCAAGGAGGGGCAGAGGACCAGGAACGGGAGGAATCTTAGGCTCTTGCTCGTAGGAATCAACAAATTGGGTGAGAGTCCCGCTGGTGACCGTCAAAGTTCCAGCCATGGTGAGAGGACCTTTCACACCTGGAAGAGTGTAGCTGTAGTCAGAAGAAGTGCCGCCAATGGCTGGAACAGAAACAATGCTGCCAGGAGTCGAGGTGTCCTGGAGAGTCTTGGTCAGCGAGCGTGGAGAACCAAGCTGGCTCGTAGAGGTTTGATACTTAATGATGTAAGCGGGGGAGCCGGACACCACCTGGATCTTGTAGGAGTAGGAGGCGTTACTGCCCGGCCCAAAGCCCAAGGACTGGCCGTTGAAGGTGTGAAAACCTACGGCTGGCTCGTCAAAA
>JBIIIX010000183.1:0-6097 GCA_044234415.1 Cyanobium sp. | reverse complement strand
CCCTGGAGCTCGGCTTGGGTGAGTGACTGATAGATCATGGCAAGAAGCTACAAGTGGGAAACCGGGAGATCAATGCATGTGGGTCAGGCCTGCGCCCACGGCCCCACCAACACCACCGACTGCGCCACCGCTGTAGATCGTAGCGATGAGTCCGAACCAACCACCTGGAAGCTCATTCACGTTGTCATCGAGCTTTTTAAGGAACTTAGGCGTCCCGATGCCGGTGAGATCTCTGAACCATCCGCCCCCAGAGATCCCCTCCAGCTCGCATTCCGTGAGATCCATGAGGCCAGGGTCCTGAATCAACACCTGCTTGGTGCTGGCCTCGCCTGGAAAGAACCAGCGATTTGAGATTGAACAGTCATGGTCAAGAAACAGTGATGGTGAACAGAAGGCCTTGGCGGCCTTCACTGCTCCCTTGTTTGCCAGGCGGCCCGCCTGATTCACCCGTCCCGCCCAGTTCTGAATCTGCCTTCTGGGTGTCAGCAGTTCTGGCATCTGATTTGCCTGTAGATGTATCGTGATCTTGTTTGCTGCCAGTTCGGGCTCTGTGCCGCTGCTGAAGCCGGCATAGATCTTGCAAGCCGTCGCGCCAAGCTTCTTGGCGTTGTCGAAGCGCCAGGAGATCGAAAGTTGTATCTGCCGCCGCTTGCCGCCGCCCGCTTTGGCGGCCCTACAGCCTGGCACGGCCTGTTTGGAGTAGTCAGCCGCTGGCGGGCTTAACGACAGTGCCAGACTGGCTGTTGGGGAGATTTCTCAGGAGTTGACTAGAAGCGGGTGACCGGATTCGAACCGGCGACGTTCAGCTTGGGAAGCTTCTCGATTGACTCGCCGAACTGGCTGCGCTCCCGTGAGTCACTTCAGCCTGCCGGCATAGATGTGAGAAGGTCTGTGAGAAGGTTTGGCTTTAGGTATCTCACCCCTTTGGCGATCGACTTGGCACCCCGTCGTCGAAGCCTTCGGGCGACTGTCGCAGGGCGAAGAAGAACTTCCACCGCTTGATCGTGATCGCTCGCGCCAGGCAGCCGAGCTGCACCATCGACGCTGCCGAGCAAGGTGTCGACCTCGCTTCACTCAGCAATCGTGGTAACGGCAGGCCAGGATGACAAGCCTGTCCCCCTCCAGGCGGACGATGAGTCGATGCTCTTCGTCGATCCGGCGCGACCAGCAGCCTGAGAGGTTCTCCCGCAGCGGTTCCGGCTTGCCGATCCCCACAAACGCATCACGCAGACAGGCTTGGATCAGCTGGTTGATCCGCTTCAGCTGTCGGCGATCCTGCCCCTTCCAAGACAAATAGTCCTCCCAGGCGGTGGGAGTCCACGCCAGCCGCTCAGCTGCCGGCATCGAGCTGGTCGGCGTCGATCTGATGGGTATCGATCAGCGGGTGCGCCAGCAGCTCCCCGCGCTCGGCCTGCTCCAGGGAGCGCTGCAGGTGGGCGGCGTTGGCGGGAGAGCGGAGCAGATGCACCGTTTCCATAAGGCTGTTGTAGGTGTCGAGCGACATCACCACAGCGCTCTGAGCGTGGCGCCGGGTGATGAGGGTCACATCGGCATCGGCTTCCACGCGATCGAGCACTGCCTTGAAGCTCTCGCGGGCCTCGGAAAAACTGACGACCCGCATCGCACTGTCCAGTGATATGTACAACACCATAGGGTGGCTGGCCTTCCCTGACAGCAGTTGGGGATCGCTCAGGCTGCCGATGCCGATGGGTCATGGCGTCCCGTCTGTAGACGGCGACGACCTTTCGCGCAGGGCCAGAAACGGCTCGCTAGTCTGACCAGGTGAACCAGACCAGGCGAACCAGGCCAAATCATGGAACCACGCTGCGTCAACGTTCAGGAGGCCAAGACACACCTCTCGGCCCTGTTGGCCAGGGTCGCGGCCGGTGAGCGCATCGTGCTGGCCCGGCATGGCAAGCCCATCGCCCAGCTGGTGCCCCTTGACCCCAGCCCGCGCCGGCAGCTCGGCTTCCTGAAGGGAAGCGTGGATGAGGCGTTCTTCGACCCCCTGCCCGACGACGAGCTGGAGCGCTGGGGCGCATGAAGCTGCTGCTCGACACCCATGTGCTGCTCTGGGCTCTGCTGGAACCCCAGAAGCTCTCCTTGCAGTTGCGCAACGCCCTGGAGGACAGCGACAACACGCTCGTCGTCAGCGCCGCCTCCGCCTGGGAGATCGCGACCAAGTGGAGACTGGGAAAACTGCAACACGCCCGATCCGTCGTCGAGAATTACGCCATGGCCCTCCATCGTCTGGCGGCGGTCGATCTGCCGATCAGCGGTGCCGTGGCTCGAAGGGCCGGCCTCTGGGATGTGCCGCACCGCGATCCCTTCGATCGCCTGCTGGCGGCCCAGGCCAGGTCTGACGACCTCGTTCTGGCCAGCACCGATCCGGCCTTCGCCCAGTTCGAGGGGGTGTTGACGCTGCGCTAAGCCGCTGCATCAGCCCTCGATGGGTTTGGGAAATGCCGCGAACCCCTGATCCGCTGTGACTGGTTGATCAGCGAGATCGACGTGGGGCTGCTGTGCTCCAGAACCGAAGCTGGGGTTCCAGGGACTTCTGCCTACGATGACCCCAAGGCCTTCCCCCGCATCAGCCGCGAGCGGATTCTGCAGGCCTACCCACTGCAGGAACCTGCCGACATCGATGAGGCCCTGGCGTACGCCGCCTGGCGGATGGAAGAGCGAGAAGAGGTGCTGATCCTGAGCTGATGGCCAGGATTCTGGTCGATATGAACCTGTCCACCGAATGGATCCCCCCTGTTGGTAGCTGCCGGCCAGGAGGCGGTGCACTGGTCCGAAGTGGGTGATCCGAGAGCACCTGATACGGCCCTGATGCAGTGGGCCCTGCACAACGCCTACGCCGTGTTCACCCACGATCTGGACTTTGGGACCATGCTCGCCCTCATCGGCGCCTCTGGCCCCAGCCTCCTGCAGGTGCGTTGTCTGAACGTGCTGGCAGAAGCGATAGGGCCCCTGGTGCTGGCACTACTCAGGACCTACGGCAGCGAACTCGAGAAAGGGGCGCTGGTGGTTGCTGACGAACGCCGTGAACGCAGAGCTGCTCCATTCGGGCTGTGGTGCCCCTGACGCCATCTGCGTCCCACTCCCAGACTGCGGGGCTGAAGTCGGTGTGCTCTGGCTGCTGCTGCCCGAGGGCCGGATGCTCTGCAACCATCCGGCCCGCCACCTCTACTGCCAGATCGACCGCGCTCATCGCGACTGGAGCGAAGCCCAGATCGGCTTCCTCGCCAACATCGTGCGCCTCTATCGCGGCGAGGCGGTGGACGTGACCCTCGGCGGCAGGAAGCGCAGCGCTGGATCGAGGCCTATTTCGGCGGCGAAGAGGAAGCCGAGCCCCAGTACCGCGACATCGCCGGGCTGTGCAAGGCGGCCACACTGGAGGTGATCGAAGCCCAGGGCTGGAGCCTCAATCCCGGGCGCTATGTGGGCGTGGTAGCGAGGGAAGACCTGAGCGACGAGGACTTCAAGGAGCAGCTGGAGAAGCTGCAGGAGGAATTGGAGGGGCTGAATGCCCAGGCCAGGGGGTTGGAGGCGACGATTGCCCTGAATGTGGCGGGGATACTGGAAGCATGACCGCCGCCACCCTCGCCGACTGGACCACCCCCCAGCCCTTCGCCCTGCCCGACCTGGGTCCGGGTCTTGAGGGCGAGCGGCGCGTGGACTTGGAACTTGCGCTGCGGGCGATCGCGGCCGATCCCACGGTGCAGGCGCTGGTGTTGTTCGGCTCCCGCGCCACGGGAACGGCCCGTCCCGACTCCGACTCGGACCTGTTGGTGGTGGAACACACCCCCCACCTGGAAGGTCAGGAGAAGGTGGCCAGCTGGTGGCGCCACTTTGAGCCACTCAAACCGCTGAAGCTGCCGGTGGACCTGATCGTGAGCGGCAGCGCTGATGCCGCCCGCCTGGCCGGCTCCCGCTGGCATGTGATCAGCGAAGCGGCCCGCCAGGGCCGGGTGCTGGTGGTGAGGCTTTCCTAAGCTTGCAGAAATTGACGAACTGCACCCAAGATGCCAAAACGATCCATCTGGCTGTCGTACGACCTGGGACTTCAAGGCGATTATGCTTCGCTGTACCAATGGCTGGATGCCCACGGCGCGAAGGAATGTGGGGATTCCACGGCACTTGTGAATGTTGAATACTCCAAATCTCTCAAAGACGATCTCAAGGATGAGCTTGAGCGCTCCATTGATGTCAACAAGAAAACACGGATTTACATCGTCTATCGCGATGAAGATACGGGCAGGAATAAAGGTGTCTTCTTGTTTGGTGGCAGGCGAGAGGCACCTTGGACGGGGTACTCGTCAGCCGAAGCAGGGGTTGTCGACGAGGAGGTGTCCTGATTCATGCGCATCCTCGTTGACACTTGTGTCTGGCTCGCTATTTTTGACCCTACGGACTTGACACGTGATCGCGCAACTGTTGCAGATCATGCGGAAAGAATCCGAAGCATGACAGCCATCATTCCCTGGCCGATCACCTATGAAACCATGTCTTCTAAGTTTGCGAAGAACCGCTTGGCCCTGCAAGGATTTGAGAGACAGCTCAAGTCCCCGCGAATACAGTTTCTTGATGATGCTCCTTATCGTGAGGATGCCTTGAAGCACGCGCTGGATTCATCTCTAAGGCAGCAGCGTCCGCTCAGCCTCACCGACTGCCTGCTGCGCGTGGTCGTCGATGAGCTTGGCCCTGGCCTCAATTATCTGGCAACGTATAACATCAAAGACTTTTCGGATGTCTGCTCGCGGAACAAGATCGAGATTCTCTGCTGATGGCTGGCAACGTCATGCTCCAGCAGGCTTCGTCAATGGTGAAACCACTCCCAAGGCCGTTGGCGGCTGATGATTGGCGAGAAGTGAATGAGTACGATGCACATCTTAGAAGGATTAACGTTATTCCGCAAGAGGCGAGAATGGATTGCTCCCGCTTGCAACTTGTCGGTTTATTTGCAGAAGGCGAGTGGCTTGCACGATCAGTGGTCAAGAATGCCTTGGCAGCTGAACGCGGGCCTCAGATCTATTGCATCAGCGATCTTTGTGCTATAGATTCGCAGCCCATTGCTGAGCTGGCGGGGGTGGAGCTGGATCCCAACCTCCTGGCATTGCAGCCCTATGCTGCGGAAGCGCACTATGAGGAGGGGCTGTTTCCTCTGGCAGCCAGCCGGGAGGCGACTCTTGAAGCGATGGACCAGCTTCGGGCCAAAGCTGTCGCGCATCTGAGGGAGGGGTGAGATGGTGGCTGTGTTGAAGGAGCTGAATCAGGAGTCGGAGGGGTTGAACGCCCAGGCGCGAGGGCTGAAGGCAACGATTGCGGCGAATCTGGCGGGGATTTTGGAGTTGTGAGGATGACTGCTTCCAAATGGAGCCCGGCAAAACTGGATGAACTAGGTCACGTTGGCCGCGGAAGGTCGCGTCATCGCCCTCGAAATGCGGCTTTCTTATACGGAGGTCTCTACCCATTTTTCCAGACAGGAGACATTAAGGCCGCAAACTTCTATCTGACCGAATACTCGCAGACATACAGCGAAGCTGGACTTGCCCAAAGTAAGCTTTGGCAGCCGGGCAATCTATGCATCACAATCGCCGCGAATATTGCCGAAAGCGCGATCCTGGCAGTGGAAGGATGCTTCCTCGATAGCGTCGTTGGCTTTGTTGCAGACCCATCCAAGGCGGACGTACGTTTCATCAAGTATTATCTTGAGATCCTTAAGCTCCGAATGCAAGGCATTTCTCACGGAGCGACTCAGGACAATTTGAGCCTGGACAAACTTCTGACTTTCGACTTTCTCGTTCCCCCACTCCCTGTCCAACGCCGCATCGCCGGCATCCTCTCCGCCTACGACGACCTGATCGAGAACAGCCAGCGGCGCATCAAGATCCTGGAGGAGATGGCCCGCCGGCTCTACCGCGAATGGTTCGTCCACTTCCGCTTCCCCGGCCATGAGACCTCCAGCTTTGTGGAGTCGCCGCTGGGGGAGATTCCGGAGGGGTGGGAGGTGAAGGCCTTGGGAGAAGTCCTTGAGCTCAACTACGGGAAAGCACTGAAGAAAGAAGACCACTAGGAAGGAGTGTTCCCAGTA
>JBIIIX010000182.1:0-6109 GCA_044234415.1 Cyanobium sp. | reverse complement strand
CGACTCCTCCAGCTCCCCATAGATCACCCGTACCCCGTGCTGGCGCAGGCGCTCGGCAAAGGCCCGCATCGCCACAAACGTGTGCAGCAACCGCAGCCGGTGGTAGCGGTACGCCGAAGCGATGCCCAGGTCCTCCAGCATCAGAACGGCATGTCCCGGCGCCAGGCGGATCGGCGAGGGCTCCAGCCAGTCGCGATAGAGCTGGTTGCCGAGGATCAGGGTGAGCGCCATCGGGTCCGCGGGCGAGGGGTACAAGCTGAATGGCGCGCTGGCCCGCCGCCGGCGTGTTTCCGGGGGACGACCACAGATCGCCACGATCCTGAACTAAAACGGAACTCCGGCGATCCTGCCGGACGCCTCCGCCCATGGATCGATCCGGCCCCAACTTGGCTGTTCCAGCCGCCCTGCCAGCACCAGCCACGGCGCCACCCCCACCAGCTCCGATCGCCACGGGTGAGCCATCGGCAGGCGGGCCTCGGTCGGATCAAGCGGCCTTCAATCAAGCGGCCGTCGATCAAGCCGCCGCGATCGATGCAGCCACCCTTGAGACGGCCCTCCTTGAAACGGCCCTCCTTGAAGCGGACTGCCTTGAAACGGCCTCACTGAACACCTCCTCACTGAAAACCGCCTCACTGAAAACTGCGCTCGTTGAAACGAACGCCGCTGGAACAGCCGCCGTTGGACCTGGCGTGGCAGGGAGGCCATTCCAGAAAAAGGCAGCGCACCAGAACGCCACGGGGTCCTTGGCTACAGGTCAGTCGGCTACGGGTCAGTCGGCTACGCACCCATCGGCCACGAACGGGACCATGACGGGCCCATCAGCTTCGGAGCAATCAGCCACCGGCCAGACGGCGTTGGACCACACGCCTTTGGCGCAAACGGCATTAGTGCAGACGGAATTCGTGCAAACGGCGTTGGACCAGACGGCGGCGGAGCGGGCCCTGGCGGCGATGCGGGCGGCGGTGTTCGGCACCGATCCGATGGCCCCCGCTCCTCCCTTCCAACCGCGCATCAGCGCCCCAAGCGATCCCCGCGCCCCGGTGCAAGCCAACGTGTCCCAAGCCGGCGAACTCGGGGATTTCATCGAGGCCTCCGGCCTGCTGACCTACGACCCCAAGGCGATCACCCGCATCTACAGCGGCCATCCGGAGCGGCTGTTGCGACGCCTGTGGCAAACCCTGGTGCCGATCAGTCTCTATTTGCTGGGGGTGGGCTCCGACCGGCTCAGCGGCGCCCTACGCAACCCCGAGCGGGCCAGGGCCAGGGCGCGGGAGTGCGCCGAACTGCTGGCTGCCCTCGGTCCCGCCTTCATCAAGGCCGGCCAGGCCCTCTCCACCCGGCCCGACATCATCCCGCCGGTGCTGCTGGAGGAGCTGGCCCAGCTCCAGGACCAACTGCCGGGCTTCGACAGCGCCCTGGCGATGGCCTGCATCGAAGAGGACCTGGGGGCGCCGGTCTCGGAGATCTACGCCGAACTGGAACGGGAACCGATTTCGGCCGCCTCGTTGGGCCAGGTGCATCGCGGCCTGCTGCGCAGTGGTGAGCGGGTGGCGGTGAAGGTGCAGCGGCCGGGCTTGCGCGAGCAGATCACCCTGGATCTCTACATCGTGCGCAACATTGCCGCCTGGTTGAATCAGCATGTGCGCCTGATCCGCAGCGACCTGGTGGCGCTGATCGATGAGCTCGGCAAGCGCGTATTCGAAGAGATGGACTATCTCAACGAAGCCTCCAATGCCGAAAAATTTGCGCGGCTTCATGCCCATAATCCACGCATCGCCGTACCACGCATCTACAGCCAGGCCACCAGCCGGCGGGTGCTAACGATGGAATGGATCGATGGCAAAAAGCTCACCAACCTTGAGGCCGTCAGGCAGATCGGCATCGATCCCGACGACATGGTGCAGGTGGGCGTGAACTGCAGCCTGCAGCAGCTGCTCGAACATGGCTTCTTCCACGCCGATCCCCACCCCGGCAACCTCCTGGCCCTGGCCGACGGCCGCCTCGCCTATCTCGACTTCGGCATGATGAGCGAGGTGAGCCGCGAGGCTCGCACTGGCCTGATCCAGGCGGTGGTGCACCTGGTGAACCGCGATTTTGGAGCCCTATCGAAAGACTTTGTCTCGCTCGGCTTCCTCAGCGAAGAGGTGAACCTGGAGCCGATCGTGCCAGCCTTCGAAAGCGTGTTCGGCCAAGCCCTGGAGATGGGCGTAAGCCGCATGGACTTCAAGGCGGTCACCGACGATCTCTCCGGCGTGATGTATCGCTTCCCGTTTCGGGTTCCTCCCTATTACGCCTTGATCATCCGTTCCTTGGTCACCCTGGAAGGGATCGCCCTCAGCGTCGACCCAGACTTCAAGATCCTCGGCGCCGCCTACCCCTATTTCGCCCGCCGCCTGATGGAAGATCCCGATCCGGCCCTGCGCCGCAGCCTGCGGGAGATGCTCTACGACGGCGACCAGTTCCGCTGGCAGCGGCTGGAGAACCTGGTGGGCAGCGCCGCCTTGCAGGACCAGTTGGATCTTGAGGGCCTGCTCGATCAGGTGCTCGATTTCCTGTTCTCCGCCAACGGCGGCCTGCTGCGCCAGCAGTTGGTGGATGGCTTGGTGGAGCGGATGGATGCCTTCGCCTGGACCACGGCCCTGCGCCTCGGACGCCGCCTGCCGGAGCGGTTCCTGCCTCCGGGGCTGCGCGATCGCGCCTGGGCGAGCGATTCCCTGGCGGCGCCGCTCCTCGATCTCGACCCGATCCGCCAACTGCTGGCCATCCTGCGGGACCTGCCGGGCTTCGAACCCTCGCTGCTGCTCAGCCGGCTGCCACGCCTGCTGGCGGAACCCGAGCTGCGGCGCATGGGCTCGGATCTGGCCAGAGGCCTGGCCGAACGCAGCGTGGTGCGCCTGCTGCGCGATGTGATCGTGCCTCCCGAGCCGCTCCAGAGCTGGCTGGGAGCCGCGCCGGATTCGCTTTAGATTCGATTCAGCAAGACTTTTTCACTTGGTGTACGCCCGGAACGGATTGATCGCCCTGGCCCTCGGGACCTCGCTCTGGTCGGGTGTTCCAGCCGCCGTCGCCGCCGACAACGTCGTCCTGGTTTCCGGAGCCTTCCGCCGATCGATTCCGGTGAGCGAGTTCGAAACCTTGGCTCAAACCGGTCAGGCCCCCGGGCTGCTCGGCAACCTTCTCTTCCTGGCGAGGCAGCAGCCCAGCGCGTTAGGCAGGTTGCTGAACGAATCCATGCGCCTGCCGGTGGTGCTGGTGAGCCGGCTCAGCAACACCCGCATCGGCGACGCGGTGCTGCTACGGGTGGCCAGGATCATCTACCCGCTCAAGGCCCCGGCGGCGGGGCTTCCGGCCCTGCGCTCGGCCCTGGTGATGGGTCTGGTGGAGGGGAATGGCTCGATTTCAGCGGTCTCGTTTTTGAAGGCCTATCCCACGGCCAATATCGAGGTGAATATCCCGGCCCTGTTGACGGTGCTGCAAAAAACCAGCTCGATCGCCCAGCTGGTGCGCTTCTTCTCCGAATCGCCCCTCGATGGCCTGCGGGGCGAGTCCAGCCCTGGGGCACCAACCACCACACCCACCACCAAGCCCGCCCCTGAAGCGGCCGCTCCGCCGATCGCCCCCTCCATCCGCCCCTGAACGGCCACGGGAGCGACCCCGGCGCTCCACGGCTGAAACCGCGGGGCTGGGTCCTCGCTGGTCGGGCCGGGCTGTTGGGGCCTCGTTGTTCAGGCCTTGCTGGTCGGGCCGGCGTAGATTCGTTTCAGGCTGATAGCGATTCCGTGCTCCTGCTCGACACCCTGCGGCGACTGGGGCAGCCCCCCGCGGCGGCGCGGGCCACCCTGCAGGACTGGCCAGGCCTGATCGAGGCCTACCGCCCCTGGTTGCCGGTGACGGCCGCCACGCCGGTGATCAGCCTGCGGGAGGGCGCCACGCCCTTGATCCCCGCCCCGGTGATCGCCGAGCGGGTGGGCCGTGGCGTGAAGGTGTTCCTCAAGTACGACGGCCTCAACCCCACCGGCTCGTTCAAGGACCGGGGGATGACGATGGCCATCTCCAAGGCCCGTGAGGCGGGCTCCGAGGCGGTGATCTGCGCCAGCACCGGCAACACCTCAGCCGCCGCGGCCGCCTACGCCCGCCGCGGCGGCATGCGGGCGTTCGTGCTGATCCCCGAAGGCTATGTGGCCCAGGGCAAGCTGGCCCAGGCCCTGCTCTATGGCGCCGAGGTGCTGGCGGTGCGCGGCAACTTCGACCGGGCCCTGGCGATCGTGCGCGACGTGGCCGAGCGCTATCCGGTCACCTTGGTGAACTCCCTCAACCCCTACCGCCTGCAGGGCCAGAAGACCGCCGCCTTCGAGGTGGTGGATGCCCTCGGCGAAGCCCCCGACTGGCTGTGCATCCCCGTGGGCAACGCCGGCAACATCAGCGCCTACTGGATGGGCTTTAAGGAGTACCAGCAGGCTGGCCACAGCCGCGTGCTGCCGAAGATGCTGGGCTTCCAGGCCGCCGGTTCGGCGCCGATGGTGCTAGGCCACACCGTGGAACAGCCCGACACCATCGCCACGGCCATCCGCATCGGCAACCCGGTGAACCGCGAGAACGCCCTGCGGGTGCGCAGCGAGAGCGGCGGCGATTTCAGCGCCGTCACCGATGCGGAGATCATCGAGGCCTACAAGCTGCTGGGCAGTGGCGAGGGGGTGTTCTGCGAGCCGGCCAGCGCCGCCTCGGTGGCCGGTCTGCTCAAGCGGCGGGAGGAGGTGCCCTCCGGCGCCACGGTGGTTTGCGTGTTGACCGGCAACGGCCTCAAGGATCCGGCCACCGCGATCGACCACAACGAGGCCCGCTTCCACACCGGCTTGGAACCCGATACAGCCACCGTCGCGGCGGTGATGGGGTTCTGAACAGCCGCCCGTTGGGCGCCTGAGCGGCCGCCTGTTGGGCGCCTGAGCGCTCGCCGCGGGCGGGATTGAGGGCGGCGATGGGGCAATGCGGCTATGGGGCAGAGCGGCGTTGGGGCAGGGGGGCGATGGGGTTGGTCATCGGTCGGGCAATCCACACAGCGGCCCCCGCTGGAGGGGGTTTTGGGGCGGTGGAAAACCGCCGGCTGGGCCGGGGAGAAACGGCGCCTTGCCAATAGGCCGGCAACAGCCCGCTTTTCCCAAGGGCGGGAAACGGGGGAAAAGCGCCCTGCTTGCCCTGAACCACGCCTTCCTTTCCCCAGGGCTGCCGCCGGCACAACGCTGTCCTGATCAGGCAGCTGAAGCCGTTTGGAGCTTTTCCGCAAGCTCTACGGCTACGGATCAATTCTTCTTCAATAAAAGAAATTCATCTCTAAAGAAGAGGGGGCGGGGGAAAAAATGGCGGGCCGGGCTCAGCCACGGCGAACCCACGGCCAACCCCTGGCGAACCGGTCGGGTTCCGCCCGTTGCGCTTTCGCCCTCGCTGTGAAACCGTGGCTGCGCTGCCACCTCTGGCTTGTCGATGAAGCTGGTCTGCTCCCAGGCCGAACTCAATGCCAGCCTCCAGCTGGTCAGCCGGGCCGTGGCCTCACGGCCCACCCACCCGGTGCTCGCCAACCTGCTGCTCACCGCCGATGCCGCCACCGGGCGCCTCAGCCTCACCGGCTACGACCTAACCCTCGGCATCCAGACCAGCCTGCCGGCCAGTGTCGAAACCAGCGGTGCCATCACCCTGCCCGCCCGCCTGCTGGGCGACATCGTCTCCCGCCTGTCCAGCGACAGCCCGATCACCCTCAGCAGCGATGAGAGCGAGGAGCAGCTGCAGCTCACCAGCCTCTCCGGCAGTTACCAGATGCGCGGCATGCCCGCCGACGACTTCCCGGAGCTGCCGTTGGTGCAGAGCGGCACGCCGATCCGCCTCGACGCCGAAGCCCTGGTCAAGGGCCTGCGCGCCACGCTGTTCTCCAGCAGCACCGATGAGTCGAAGCAGATCCTCACCGGCGTGCACCTGCAGCTCGATGACGCGGGCCTCGAATGCGCCGCCACCGATGGCCACCGCTTGGCGGTGCTGCGCATCGAGAAGGTGCCGGCCGATGGCGGCGACGGCAGCGGCGAACCGTTTTCGGTGACGGTGCCGGCCCGCTCCCTGCGGG
>JBIIIX010000181.1:0-6163 GCA_044234415.1 Cyanobium sp. | reverse complement strand
TGGGAATCTCCACCAGCCATTCGCCGCAGCGGGGATCGAAGGGATCATCCAGCAGCCGCCCTTGCTCATCCTTATCGCTCTGGGAGGGCACGATCGTGTAGCCGTAGTCGAGGCAGGCCAGGGCGACGGGATCGTTTTTGCGGAAGGTGATGCGGCGGATGAAGCGCTGCGCCTTGGGCGGATGCCAGCCGGGGGAGGCGCCGGTGAGCAGGCTCTTGGTGCCGGCGGGCTGCACGGTGGTGCAGCGGTTGGGGCGCCGCAAGCCGTGGCGATCGCAGTAGTCCCACACCGTTTCATCCACGATGCGCTTCCAGCGGCTGAGATAGCGGGCTTCGTCGGCGCGGAATGCCCGCCCCTCCTCCGAATCCGGCCGGCCGGCCTCCCACCACTGCAGCCAGGGTGTGCCGAAGGCATGCACAAAGAAATCGAACAGGCCGGTGAAGCTCACCCCCACGATCGGATCCCAGGCGCGGCTTTGGCGGTAGCGCTCCACCTCAAAGCGATGGTTGAGCAGGCATGCCACCGAGAGGGCGGCGGCGCGGAAGGCCTCCTCCTGGCCTTGGAGGTCGTCGGGGCTGATGCGGTTGAGGTGGATCTCGGCCAGGTTGCAGTGGAAGTCGGCCCCGAGGATTTCGCCGCAGGGGTTGAGGCCATAGCGGCCCAAGCGATGCTCCAGCTCAGCGGCCCCCACCTCCGGGTGGTGCAGGTTGAGCCAGCGGCCCGCCTCCTCGCGGCCCTGGTCGCAGTAGATGCCCACGAACTCCTCGCGCAGCTCCGGCGTGGTGAGCAGGTCGGCATTGGCGCGGGCGATCGCCTCGGGGGCGAACTGAATCGCCCCCTCGCCGCTCTGGAACTGGCGCTTGACCGCCTCCAGCACCACGGCGCGGCTGGGGCGGCTGTGGAACACGCGGGTGTGGTTCGCCATGCGCAGGGAATCGCGCTCCGGGTCGATGCGCCAGTTGCCCTGCTCGTCCTGCTGCCAGAGGTTGTCCTTGGCGCTGGCGGCGGCCGTGTCGTCGGCGCTGAATTGGCGCATGCCGGCACTGCGGCGGATGTTGCCGGCCACGATCGTGACGGCGGCCTCATCGATCAGCAGGCAGCACTCCACCGAGGTGAGCCGTCGACCCTGGGCCTTGTTGAGGATGTGGGCGACACGGCCGTAGAGATCGCGCAACTTGACGGGATTGGCCATGCCGCCGAAGCCCTTGAGGCTCTCTCCCACCGGCCGCACATCGGCCAGATCCACCTCAATCCGTACCGGGCCATTGAAGTGGGGATCGCTGCTCAGCTCCAACAGCAGCCGATAGCTTTCCACCCAGCCCTGGCGCGTGTCACCCACCTTGATGAGCACGTTTTGGCCCGTGATCTCATGGCTGGTGTGCTCCTGCCGCTGCTCCGCTGGTGTGATGCCGATGTCGCGCACCACGGTGATCTCCAGGGGATTGCGCAGCTGCGGCAGACGCTCAATCAAATGGGGCTCAATGATGGCGCCGGTGCCGCAACCCATCATCGCCAGATCCATCATCAAGGCGAAGGCTTGCCAATCCACCAGGTTGGTGGAGGTGCAGTTGTAGGCGCCGGAAAAGTTCTCAGTCCGCCCGATCCAGTCGGTGCCGCCGATCCACAGCCAGCGCCCCGAGGGCAGGGCCTTCTGCTCCAGCTGCATGCGATGCAGCAGCGCGACTTCCTCGTCGTTGAGCTGGCCGAGGCGCCGCAGGCCGCGGAGGCTGCGCTCGGCCACATCGCTCCAGCTCTCTCGGCCGTGGGGCCGGCGGCGGCTGTAGGTGCGGTAAAAGACGGGGTTGGCAGCCGGCGCGCTGGCCGGAAAGTCGAACTGAGAGGGGTGTCCCTCGGGGCTGGCCCCGTCCAGGAGCTGCTCAAGCCGGTCGCTGGCGTCGCTGTCCGCTGGGCTGCGGCTGGACGCGTCGGCGGGGCTGGCGGGGCGCGAGGGGGAGAGGGTCACAGGCGGCGACGACCAGGGCGATCAAGGCACCCTAACGCCACCGCTGGGGTGGTCAAGCGGGGCTGAACACCAGCCACGGTGGTGGCGCCCTTCCTGCCGGCGCTAGGCCCGCCATGGGCGGCGAGGATGGCCCCAACCACGGGACAGGGATGCAACGGGTCTGCGAGCCGGAGCTGATGGATGACGCGTCCCAGGCGCGGGCCTACGCCGAAGCGGATTTCAGCGTCTCCGACGCCGCCTTCACCAACCGCATCCTGGAGCTGCTGTCCGAACGGCAACGGGGCGAGGCTGCCGCCCACGGCCGCCGCGCCGATGCCGTGGGTCCCGCGGCTGGATCACGGGCTGGATCAGGGGCTGAAGCAGCGGTTGGAGCTTCGGCTGGATCAGTGGCTGGATCAGCGGCTGGATCGCTGACCAGCAATGGAGACGCCGCTGTGATCACCAGCCAAGACGCCACCCCCCTGACGCTGCGGATCCTGGATCTGGGCTGCGGACCGGGCAACATCAGCTTTCGCCTGGCCCGGGCCTGCCCCCACGCCACCGTGCTGGGCCTGGATGGGTCAGAACCGATGTTGGCGATCGCGATGGAGCGGTTGCGGGCTGAACCGGCTCTGGAGGGCCGCCTGAGCTTCCGGTCCGGGCGGTTGCCGTCCGCCGAACTGGAGGCCCTGGGAGGCGGCTTCGACCTGCTGGTGAGCAACAGCCTGCTGCACCACCTCGCCGACCCCCAGGCGCTCTGGGGGGCGTTGGCGGGGCTGGCGGCTCCGGGCGCCTGGCTGGTGCTGCGGGACCTGCGGCGGCCCGACAGCCCCGCCGCCGTGGCGGAGCTGGTGGAGCGCCACGCCGCCTCCGCCTCCCCCCAGCTGCAGCACGATTTCGAGGCTTCTCTCCGGGCCGCCTTCCGTCTGGAGGAGGTGGGCGAGCAGTTGCGGGTCGGGGGCCTGAGCGCCTTGCGTCTGGCTGAACGGGATGACCGCTATCTCGACGTGTGGGGGGCGCTGGATGGGGCTGATCCCGCGCCTTAATCGCGCGCCTTAATCACGCGACTTAGGGTCGCGCCCCTCTGCCTTGCCAGCGTCCGGCCAGGCCCCACTTCCAGGAGTTCTGAAGGCGGCGGGCCGGCTGTGCTTGCTGGCCGCCATCGGGCGCAGCGGCGGCGCTCTCAGCCGGATCGCCGACCTCGTCGATTCCCTGATCGACTCGCCCCAGATGGCGCTGTGCCTGGAGCGGTTCCAACGGGCTGTGGGGCCCATGGCACCAGCCAGGGTTTCAGCGCCGCGCCGCCGCAGCCGCGCCAGAATTGCGTTGTCCGCCGTGGCGATCAGCGTGGCGATCACCTTGGCGATCAGAGTGGCGATCACCGTGGCGATCAGCGTGGCCCACCTCTGCAGTGGCGGGTTCCGAGGGCGCATCAGGAGTCCTCGGCCCGTTGGGCCGCGTTGGGTTGGCTGGTTGGTTGTGATGGCGATGGTGTGGCTGAGCCCGGCCCGCGGCAGCGCCCAGGACGTGTTGGTGCCGGATCCGAGCCAGTTCGCAGCGCCGCCACCGCCGCTGCAGCCCAGCTTCGAGTCGATGCTGTTCGCCCAGCTGGAGGAGGGAGATCGGCGCTTGTTGCCGCGGCTCCAACGCCTGCCCGATGGCCGGGTGGGGGTGGTGTATCGGCGCCGGCCGGGCGATCCGCCGCTGTCGTTCGCTGAGGTGCAGGCGTGGATGCGCAACCCGCCCCGCTGGGAGCGGGAAAAGGCCACGATCCGGGTGCTGATGGCGCGGTTGCGGGATTTGGGGGTTCGGCTGGAGATCGGCCAGACGCGCAGGGCCCAGGCCGCCGGTGAATGGCAGCCGCGGCTGGCCATGGTGCGGATCCGGCCCGACATTCCGCTGCGGGGCAGCCAGGAGTTCGCCAAGGTGCTGAATCACGAAGCGATTCATGTGGCCCAGAGCTGCCGGGCTGGAGGCCTGCGCAACATCCCGGCGCTCCTGGGCCTCCAACGACCGCTCCAGAGCCAAGATATGGCGTTGCTGGCGCAGCCAATCTACAGCGGCCAGCCGCCGGCGGTGCAGCGGCTGGAGGCCGAGGCGTTCGGGTTGCAATACGACCTGACAGCGGGGCCGAGCATGCTGGCGCGGTACTGCCGTCGGCTCAGCTGAAGCTGCGCACGCTGCGGGGGCGCAGGTAGAGCTGGCAGCCATGGCGCAGGCGGTTGTGGTGGTGTTGCACCCACTCGCGTGGCAGCTGGGCGTGGAGCTGATAGCCATTGGCGAGCTGGAGCTCCACGTGCACATCGCGGCCGAGATGCACCAGTCGCCGCACCTGGACAGGAGTGCAATCTTCGACAGGGTCCTCCAGCAGCTCTAGATCGTGGGGTCGGATGTAGAGGGCATCAGCGCCGTGCTGGCTGGCCGCGGAGCTGGCGTGCCCGCTGGCGGCGAAGCTGGCGTGGCCGCTGGCCGCGAAGCTGGCGGTTGGGCTGCTGTTCAAGGCATCGGCGGGCAGCACATTCACCTCGCCAACGAACTTCATCACGAAGGGAGATTGCGGGTTTTCGTAGATCTCCACCGGCGAGCCGATCTGCTCGATGCGCCCCTCGTTCATCACCACGATGTTATCGGCCACCTCCATGGCTTCTTCTTGGTCGTGGGTCACGATCACGGTGGTGACGCCGGTCTCCTCCTGGAGGCGCCGCAACCAGCCGCGCAGCTCCTTGCGCACCTTGGCATCGAGGGCGCTGAAGGGTTCATCCAGCAGCAGCAGGCGCGGCTGCACCGCCAGGGCCCGGGCCAGAGACACCCGCTGGCGCTGGCCGCCGGAGAGCTGGGAGGGATAGCGATTGCCGTAGCCGCCCAGCTGCACCAGCTGCAGCAGTTCTTCCACCCGGTTGCGGATCTTCTCCCTCGGCCAGCGCCGCAACTCCAGGCCAAACGCCAGGTTCTGACGCACGTTGCGGTGCTTGAACAAGGCGAAGTGCTGAAACACGAAGCCCACCTGTCGCTCCTGGGTGGAGAGGCCCGTGACCTCCTGGCCGTTGATGAACACCTGGCCGGAATCCACCTGCTCCAGGCCCGCGATCATCCGCAGCAATGTGCTCTTGCCACAGCCGGAGGGCCCCAGCAAGGCCACCAAGGAGCCGGTGTCTACATCGAGGCTGAGATCATCGATGGCGAGAAAGTCGCCGAAGGTCTTGCGAACCTTGTTGACACGGATACCCATCAGTGTTCAGCGGTTGGGTTGGGGGGTGAGGCGCAGGTAGGGCCGCACCTCGGTGACGCCTTTGGGGAACTTCTCGCGGGCGGCGTCGGTAGGAATCGAGGGCACCACCACGCAGTCATCGCCGTCTTGCCAGTTCACCGGCGTGGCCACCTGGTGGTGGTCGGTGAGCTGCAATGAATCGATCACCCGCAAGATCTCGACGAAGTTGCGGCCGGTGCTGGCGGGGTAGGTGATCTGCAGCCGCAGCTTCTTGTTCGGATCGATGATGAGCACCGAACGCACCGTGAGGTTGTTGAGCGAATTCGGGTGGATCATCCCGTAGAGGTCGCTCACCGACCGGTCGGCATCGGCCAGAATCGGATAATCGACGCTGCTATTCTGGGTGTCGTTGATGTCGCCGATCCAACCCTGGTGGCTCTCGGCACTATCCACGCTCAAGGCGATCGTTTTCACGTTGCGCTTCTCCCATTCGGGGCGCAACTTGGCCACCTCGCCCAGCTCGGTGGTGCACACCGGCGTGTAATCGGCCGGATGGGAGAACAACACCACCCAGCTGTCACCAGCAAAGTCGTACAGATTGATCGGCCCGAGCTGGGAATCCTGGCTGAAATCGGGAACGGTGTCACCAAGCTGCAGTGCCATGAATCGACGAGAGGGCAAGACTTCCAGCCTGAGGGCCTTGCGGGGCGAAGGAGGTGCCTGCGGCTAGGGGCCGGTGTAGCTGCGGCTACATGGCAGCCGGCGCGGCTGGCTAGGCGAGCCCGCCTCGGGGCGCTAGCGGAGGAGGGCGGGCGTCGTGGAAGCGCAGGGCTCGGGGGCTGGGGCCAGGGGCCAGCCATCCCGAGACGGACCGGAGCGTGCGAGGCCCCACGCCTACGCCATCGCCGTGGCGGCTGAGCGAGGAACCGCACCGACGCCACCAGTGCACACCAAAGAGACGTCTCTTGAGGCGCCTCGCCGGATCATCAGCGCTGGGGCTGTCCTCGGCGAAA